>CAZBWP010000194.1:0-5078 GCA_964495295.1 uncultured Rhodospirillaceae bacterium
GGCCGACCCTCCGGCCGACCCTCCGGCCGACCCTCCGGCCGACCCTCCGGCCGCCCCTCCCGCCGCCCCTCCCGCGGGACGATCGGCTCACGCGCCGCCAAGCCGATCTCGGGCGGCAGGTCGAATGGCAGCTTGTCGTCCCGACGGTCGGGCCTCACCGCAGTTCCTCCACCGGTACGACGCCGAACACGCCAAGCCCCGAGACGATCACCAGTTGCATGCCCCGCACCAGCGCGAGACGCGCCTGGGTCAGCGGCACGTCGGCGGCAGTGATGAAGCGCAGGCTGGCATCGTCCTTGCCCTTGGTCCAGAGCACGTGGAACAGCGCCGCCAGCTCCTGCAGGTAGAACGCGATGCGGTGCGGCTCGTGGACCAGCGCCGCGCTCTCGACCAGTCGCGGCCAGCCGGCGATCGCCTTGATGAGGGCGAGTTCGGCGTCGTCGTCGAGCCGGCTCAGCGGCGCTCCGCGCAGCGCCTCGTCGCTCACCGCCGCCTCGCCCAACTCCGCCGCCGCATGGCGGAGGACCGAGCAGCAGCGGGCGTGCGCGTAGTGGACATAGAAGACCGGATTGTCGCGGGATTGTTCCGCGACCGCCTGGAAATCGAAGTCGAGGGGCGCATCGTTGCGCCGCGTCAGCATCATGAAGCGGAAGACGTCGCGTCCCACCCGGTCGACGACCTCGCGCAGCGTGACGAACGAGCCGGCGCGCTTGGACATCTTCACCGGCTGGCCGCCGTCGAGCAGATTGACCATTTGGCAGAGCTTGACGTCGAGCGTGCCCGTGCCGTCCGTGATCGCCGTGATCGCCGCCTGCAGGCGCTTGACGTAGCCGCCATGGTCGGCGCCCCAGACGTCGATCATGGTGTTGAAGCCCCGCTTCGCCTTGTCGGCGTGGCAGGCGATGTCCGAGGCGAAATAGGTCCAGGAGCCGTCGGACTTCTTCAGCGGTCGGTCGACCTCGTCGCCGAAGGCCGTGGCCCGGAACAGGATCTGGGGTCGCGGCTCCCAATCGTCGGGCAGCTTGCCCTTCGGCGGTTCCAGCACGCCCTCGTAGATCAGGCCTTTGGCCGCCAGCGCAGCGAACGCCGCGTCCACCGCGCCGGCCTCGATCAGCCGCTGCTCCGAGGTGAACACGGCATGATGGATGCCGAGCGCCGCCAGGTCGTCGCGGATCAGCGCCATCATCGCCGCCACGGCGCGGCCGCGGAACTCCGGCAGCCAGTCCGCCTCGGGCCGGTCGCGCCAACGCGGACCATCGGCCGCCGCGATCGCCTCGCCGAGCGGGATCAGATAGTCGCCGGGGTAGAGGCCGTCGGGGATCTGGCCGATGGCCTCGCCCAGCGCCCGCCGGTAACGCACGTGCACCGAGCGGGCGAGCGCGTCCACCTGGGCGCCGGCATCATTGATGTAGTACTCGCGGGTGACGGCGTAGCCGGCCTTTTCCAGGAGCGCCGCCAGCGCGTCGCCGACCACCGCGCCGCGGCCGTGGCCGACGTGCAGCGGGCCGGTCGGATTGGCCGACACGTATTCCACGTTCACCGGCGCGCCGGCGCCGAGCGCGGAGTCGCCATAGTGGGCGCCCGCCGCCAGCACGTCGGCGAGGCGCGCCTGCCAGAACCCCGGCTTGAGCGCCAGATTGACGAAGCCCGGCCCGGCCACCTCGACCCGCGACACATCGTCCAGGGCCTCCAGGCGCAGGGCGAGGGAGACGGCCAGCTCCCGCGGCTTCAAACCCGCCGGCTTGGCCAACACCATGGCGGCATTGGTGGTGACGTCGCCGTGGCTCGAGTCGCGCGGCGGCTCGACCGAGACCCGCGAGACGTCCAGGCCGGCGGGCAGTTTGCCGGCCGCGGCCAGGGCATCGACGGCGGCCGTCACCTCACGCTCGAAATGCCGGAACAGGTTCATGAGCTTCTCGATTGTACGTCCAGCAGGTTGCGGTGCTCGTCCAGGGCGTGGCGATCCGTCATGCCCGCCAGGTAATCGGCGACCGCCCGCGCCGTCGCCACGTCGCCGGGAGCGCCGGCATAGCGTTGCCAGTCCGTGGGCAGGCAGCCGGGCTCATCAAGCAGCAGCGGGAACAATTCCCGCACCACCCGCCGCGCCTTGCTCGCCATGCGGTTCAGCTTGTAGTGGCGATACATGTTCTGAAAAAGAAACTTCTTCAACGCCCGATCGTTCGCCTGCATCTCCGCCGAGAACGCGACGACCGGCCGACCGAGCCGCCGGATGTCGTCGACGGAGGAAGGCCCGGCCGCATCCAGCCGGCGCTGCGTTTCCGTGACCAGGTCGGCGACCATCAGCGAAATCAGCCGGCGGATCGCCTCGTGGATCACCCGCTGGCTTTCCAGGCCGGGCCAGGCGCGGCGCACCTCGGCGAACACCGGCCCGACCAGCGGCACGCTTTCCAGATCGTCGACGCCGAACAGGCCGGCGCGCAGGCCGTCGTCGATGTCATGATTGTTGTAGGCGATATCGTCGGCCAGCGCCGCCACCTGCGCCTCGGCGCTCGGATACGTGGTCAGTTCCAGGTCATGGCGGCCCGCGTATTCGGCGATGGCGTGCGGCGGCTGCGTCCGGTCCCGACCGGGGCCGAGCAGCGGGCCATTGTGCTTGACCAGCCCCTCCAGCGTGTCCCAGGTGAGGTTCAGGCCGTCGAACGCGGCGTACCGGCGTTCCAGCAAAGTGACCACCCGCAGGCTTTGGGCGTTGTGATCGAAGCCATCGAACGGCGCCATCAGTTCTGCCAAGGCCTCCTCGCCCGCGTGTCCGAACGGCGGATGACCGAGGTCGTGGGCGAGGGCCAGCGCCTCCGCCAAGTCCTCGTTGAGCCGCAGCCGTCGACAGATCGACCGCGCAATCTGCGATACCTCGAGGCTGTGGGTCAGGCGCGTGCGGAAGAAGTCACCCTCGTGGTTGACGAACACCTGGGTCTTGTATTCCAGGCGCCGGAAGGCGGCGGAATGAATGATCCGGTCGCGGTCCCGCTGGAAGGCGGTCCGGTCGTCGCTCTCGGGCTCGGGATGCAGGCGGCCACGGCTTGCCGAGGCCCGCGCGGCCCAGGGCGCCAATATATCGGCTTCGCGCATGGACCCTACGCTATCCGTGGCGGCGGGCCGGCGCAACGCCGCGTCGTCGGCGGCCGGTTTGACAACCGCCTGGTCGTCGCTACATTCAAGACTGGTCAAGTTTTTTCCCTCTCGATCCATGTGAGCGCCCGGCCATGACGACAGCGACGGCAGACACCATCCCCGGCCGGATCACCGTTTCCGCCGGCGCCGCCCGACGAATCGCCACGTTGCGCGCCAGCGAAGGCAACGACGCGCTGATGCTGCGCATCGCTGTTTCCGGCGGCGGCTGCTCCGGCTTTCAATATGGCTTCAGCCTCGACGAGCAGGCCACGAGCGACGACGTGATCTTCGAGACCGCTGGCGTGCGCATCGTCGTCGACGATGTCTCCCTCGGCCTGCTCGACGGCGCGGAGGTCGACTTCGTCGAGGACCTCGTCGGGTCGTATTTCGCGATCAAGAATCCCAACGCGTCGTCGACCTGCGGCTGCGGCACGTCGTTCTCGATCTGAGGCGGCGGCCAGGCACTCGGTTCGGGGGGTGGGCCGCTGATCACCATCGCCACGTGGAACGTCAATTCGATCAAGGCGCGGCTCGACCATCTGCTGCGGTGGCTGGCGGATGCCACGCCCGACGTGGTGCTGTTGCAGGAACTGAAGGTCGCCGACGCGGCGTTTCCGACCGACGCGATCAACGATGCCGGCTACAACGCCGCGATCGCGGCGCAGAAGACCTACAACGGCGTCGCGGTGCTGGCGAAGCGGCCGATCGAGGTTTTGGCGACCGCGCTGCCCGGCAATTCCGAGGATCCGCAGGCGCGCTATCTGGAAGCGCTGGTCGGTGATCTGCGCGTCGCCTCCATCTATCTGCCCAACGGCAACCCCCTTGGCACCGACAAGTTCACCTACAAGCTTGCCTGGATGGCGCGGCTCCGAGACCACGTGCGCGATCTGCTGGAGACCGAGGACGCGATCGTGCTCGGTGGCGACTACAACGTCGTTCCCACCGACGACGACGTCTACGACATCCGGGCCTTCGCCGACGACGCGCTCTGCCATCCGGACTCGCGCGCGGCGTACCGCCGCCTGCTCTGGCTCGGCCTAACCGACGCCATCGACGCCAAGGTGCGTGATGGCAACCGGTTCACGTGGTGGGACTACCGGGGCGGCGGGTTCGCCGCCGACCACGGGCTGCGCATCGACCACCTGCTGCTGTCGCCGGCGGCGGCCGACCGGCTCGACGATGCCGGGATCGACCGGGATCCGCGCGGCTGGGACAAGCCCTCCGACCACACGCCGGTCTGGTGCCGGTTGCGGGAGATGTCGTGACCTCGACCGTGCTGATCCAGGGTGGCTGCCTGTGCGGGGCGGTGCGTTATGAGATCATCGGTCCGGTGCCGCCCGGCGCCTATTGCCACTGCACGATGTGCCGCAGGACCAGCGGATCGGTGGCCGCCGCGTGGGTCTCGGTGCCGCGCCAGCATTTCCGCTTCGTCCAAGGTCACCCGGCGATCCACCGATCGTCGGCCCACGCCGAGCGCAGTTTCTGTGCGACCTGCGGCAGCCAGTTGACCTTCTTCTCGGAGCGATCGCCGCAAGACATCGACGTGGCCCTGGGATCGCTCGATCAGGCGGAACAGCATCCGCCCGACCGCCACGTGTTCACGTCCACCCGCCTGCCCTGGCTGCACCTCGACGAGGAATTGCCCGACGATGAGACGTGGTCGACACCCGGCCACGGCGCCCCGTCCGGGACGTGACCCGGCAGCTCGGCCGCGGTCCCGCGGCGGACAGCCGCAGTCAAACAGCCCGCGGCCTTCAACCGCAGTCAATCAGCCCGCGGCTTTCAGCCGCAGTCCATCAATCCAAGACTTTCAGCTGCCGGGGCAGCCGGGTCGACTCGTCCACCGTCGCCACCGCCAGTTGATCGCGGGTCAGGCCGCGGGCCCGCACCAGGTCGGCGCCGCGCAGGTCGGCATCGGTCAGGTCGGCCGCTTCCAGGTCGGCGCC
>CAZBWP010000195.1:0-5066 GCA_964495295.1 uncultured Rhodospirillaceae bacterium
ATCCTGATGGCGATCATGCCGCTGTCCACCCTGGTCCTCGCGCACCTGTTCGTCGCGGGCGAACGGCTGACGGGGCGGCGCGCCGCCGGCTTCCTGCTCGGCTTCGCCGGCATCGTCGTGCTCATCGGCCCGGAGGCGCTGCTCGAAGTGCGAGGCTCGGGCTCGGCGCTGGTGGCGCAGGTGGCGGTGCTCGGCGGCGCCGTCTGCTACGCCGTCAACAGCATCCTGGCGCGGCGCCGCCCGGCCAGCCCGCCGCGGCAAGCCGCCGCCGGTGTCGCCCTGGCCGCCGGTCTGATGATGGCGCCGATCGCTTTTGCCGGCGCGCCGACGGCGATCCTGACGACACCGCTGCCGATGCTCGCCGTTGCCGCGGTGCTCTTCCTCGGCGTGGTGTCGACGGCGATCGCCACCGTCGTCTATTTCGAGCTGGTGTCCGCCGCCGGCCCCAGTTTCCTCTCGTTGATCAACTACCTGATCCCGATCTGGGCGGTCGGCCTCGGCATCGCCGTCCTCGGTGAGCGGCCGAGCTGGTCGGCGCTGGCCGCCCTCGTCCTGGTGCTGACGGGGATCGCGGTGAGCGGCCTCGCCGCGCGCCGCGTCCCGGCCGATCGCCCCTGACCCGCAGCGCCGCGCGCTCCCGCCGACCGTCGACGGCGGCTGAGCGGCCGGCTATGGTTGTGCCGCGGTACCGGCGCCACTGAACGAGAGGAGGGGATACAGAAAATGCCCGACGCGTTGACCTCCGAGGACGTGGCGGATCGCGCCTGGCACGCGATGTCGCCCGAGGACGCTCTCGCCGCGCTCCACTCGGACGCCAAGGCAGGCCTGAGCGACGACGAGGTCGAGCAACGCCGCCGGCGGTTCGGCCAGAACCGGCTGACCCCGCAGGCCCGGCGCTCCACCCTCATGCGCCTGCTGAGCCAAGCCAACAACCTGTTCATCTACTTCCTGCTGAGCGCCGCGGCGGCCACCGCGTTGCTCGGCGAATGGCTCGACAGCGGGGTCATCGTCGGCGTCGTGGCGATCATCGTCATCATCGGCTTCGTCCAGGAAGGCCGCGCCGAGCGGGCGCTCGAAGCGGTGCAGGGCATGCTGGCGCTGAAGGCGCGCGTCCTGCGCGGCGGCCAGCGGTTCGGCATCGCCGCCGAGGACCTGGTCCCCGGCGACATCGTGCTGCTCGAGGCGGGCGATCAGGTGCCGGCCGACATCCGCCTGCTGAAGACGCGCAACACGCAGGCGCAAGAGGCCATGCTCACCGGCGAGTCGACGGGGATCGAGAAGAACGCCGAGCCGGTGGCCGAGGATGCCGAACTCGGCGACCGCTCGTGCATGATGTTTTCCGGCACGCTGGTCACCGCCGGCAAGGGGACCGGGGTGGTGGTGGCGACCGGCGATGCCAGCGAGATCGGCCGCATCAGCGGCATGCTGTCGGAGATCAAGACGGTCAAGACGCCGCTGATGAAGCGTCTGGACGGCTTCACCAAGGTGATCAGCGCGGCGATCGTCGGGCTCGCCCTGTTCTCGTTCGGCTTCGGCGTCCTCTTCTGGGGGCGGGCGTGGACCGAGATGTTCTTCGCCGCCGTGTCCATCGCCGTCGCGGCGATCCCCGAAGGCCTGCCGGCGGTGATGACGGTGACGCTCGCCATCGGCGTCCAGCGCATGGCGCAGCGCAACGCCATCATCCGCCGCCTGCCGGCGGTGGAGACGCTCGGCTCGGTCACCATCATCTGTTCCGACAAGACCGGCACGCTGACCCGCAACGAGATGACCGCCAAGACCGTCCGCACCGCCGACTCGGACATCGCGGTGGAGGGCATCGGCTACGCCCCCGACGGCGGCTTCCTGATGGACGAGCAGGAAACCGACCTGGACGACCACCCGGTCGCCCGGGAGATGATCCGCGCCGGGCTGCTGTGCAACGACGCAGGCATGCAGCGGCAGGGCGACGACTGGACGCCGGAAGGCGATCCCATGGAGGCGGCGCTGATCGTGCTGGCGCACAAGGCCGGCATGGAGCCCGACGACGAGACCGAGGCCTGGCCGCGCCTCGACGCCATCCCGTTCGCCTCCGAACACCGCTACATGGCCACCTTGAACCGGGACGACGACGGCAGCCATGTCATCTTCGTCAAGGGCGCGCCCGAACGGATTCTGGAGATGTGCGCGCGGGAGCAGCGCCACGACGCCACGGCCGACATCGATCTCGATGCCTGGCATGCCCGCGTCGACGAGCTCGCCGACCGCGGCCAGCGGGTCCTCGCCGTCGCCCGCAAGACGCTCGACGCCGCCACCGACGCCATCACCGAGGCGGACGCGGAGCAAGATCTCACCCTGCTCGGCCTGTTCGGCCTGATCGATCCGCCGCGGCAGGAAGCCATCGACGCGGTCGCCACCTGTCAGCAGGCCGGCATTCGCGTCAAGATGGTGACCGGCGACCACAAGCGCACGGCGCAGGCGATCGCCCGCGACCTCGGGCTCGAGAACGCCGACGAAGCCCTCACGGGCCGCGACCTGGAGGACCTCAGCGACGACGACCTGCGCCGCCGCTGCATGGAGGTCGACGTCTTCGCGCGCGCCAGCCCGGAACACAAGCTGCGCCTGGTCAAGGCGTTTCAGGCCGAGCACCAGGTCACGGCGATGACCGGCGATGGCGTCAATGACGCGCCGGCCCTCAAGCGCGCCGACATCGGCATCGCCATGGGCCAGAAAGGCACCGACGCGGCCCGCGAGGCGGCGGCGATGGTGCTGGCGGACGACAACTTCCTGTCCATCGAACGGGCGATCAAGGAGGGGCGCACCGTCTACGACAACGTCAAGAAGTCCATCCTCTTCCTGCTGCCGATCAACGCCGCCGAGTCGATGGTGATTTTCGTTGCCGTCCTCGCCGGGATGGCGCTGCCGATCACGCCAGTGCAGATCCTCTGGGTCAACATGGTCTCGGCCGCCACCCTCGGGATGGCGCTGGCCTGGGAGCGCAGCGAGGGCGACATCATGCACCGCCCGCCGCGGCCGCCCGACGAGCCGCTGCTCACCCCCTTCCTGCTCTGGCGCACCGGCTTCGTCGGCTTGATCCTGCTGCTCGGCGCCGGCTCGCTGTTCCTGTACGAGCAGGCGAACGAGGCGACGTCGCTCGAATTCGCGCGGACCATGGCCGTCAATGCCTTGGTCACCGGCGAGATCTTCTATCTCGTCAACGCACGGTTCCGGCACGCCGCGTCCTTCACGCTGGACGGGCTGTTCGGCAGCCGCGCGGTGATGATCGCCATCGCCGTCTGCATCAGCCTGCAGATGCTGTTCATCTATGCGCCCTTCATGAACACCCTGTTCGCCACCGAGCCGCTGGACCTGGGCGCCCTGCTGCGCTGCATCGCCGTCGGTGTCGCGGTGTTCGTGCTGGTCGAGCTGGAGAAGGTGGTGTTCCGTCGCTGGCGGGCACAGGCCGCGGCCGCCAGCAAAGCGCAGGAGCGCCGGACGGTGTGAGCCCGTCCGGTCAGGCGACGAGGTCGCTTTCGCTTTTCCGCCACGTCGCCGGCGGCGCGCCGAACCGGCCCTTGAACGCGCGGCTGAACGCGGCTTCGGACTCGTAGCCGACCTCGATCGCGACGCGCGACACCGGATCGTGGCTGGTGCTCAGGCGTTGCGCCGCCACCTGGAGCCGCCAGCGCGACAGATAGTGCATGGGCGGCTCGCCGATCAGCCGGGTGAAGCGATCGGCCAGGGCGGAGCGGGACAACCCCACCTCGCGGGCCAGATCGCCGACGGTCCACGGCTCGTTCACGCGGGTGGGGATGAGGGCGAGCGAGCGGGCGACGAACGGATCCCGGAGGCCCGCGAGCCAGCCGGTCTGATCGGCCGGCAGCGTGTCCAGGTGGCGGCGGACCGCCTCGACGAACAGCAGTTCCGAGAGCTTCGCCAGCACCGTGTCGGAGCCCGGGCGGCCGGCGGCGATCTCATCGGCGGCGAACTCGAAGGACGTGCGGATCCACTCGGCGACGCGGCTCTCCCCGGTATTCAGCGGCAGCACCGACGGCAGGGCGCCAAGCAGCGGATTGCCCGCCGCCTGCCGACACCCGAGAAAGCCGCAGAGGATGCGGGTCCGCCGCCCCCCACCGCCATGTCGGATCTCCGCCAGACCGCCATCCGCGGCCGGCAGGATGATGTCGTGGGTGGGGACCGGCGGCAGGTCCAAGTGGCTGCCCATGCGATGCTCGTCGTTGCGGGGCAGCACGACGGCGCCACGGGCGCCGATCTCCACGGCCGCGCCATCGGGCATCTCGACGAGCAGTCGGCCCTCCAGAACATAATGATACAGAATGATCTGCTCGACGCCGGGCAGCAACGGCTCGCAGTCCTCCGGTGTCGCCTGGGATTGGACACACCAGGGCTCGGTGAACTCGGCCTGCAGAAACACGCCCCCCTGCAGGCGCACCACCCGCAGCACATCCGACAGAGCGTCCGCCATCAATACCCCCGCAATGGCGGCGTCCGGAGCAAGAGATCCGGACGCCCGATCATTCGGTTGGAACGCCGAACGGAGTATACCAGAAGCACGCCGCGGATGCGCATAATTCTTAGTCTCACAAACCGCGGCACGAATTGTTCAGGAGGCATTGTCCGATGCACGCCCAACCCGCCGCCATCACCACGGAGCGGTTCGCCCGCTGCATCGCGGCATCGAAGCGGGTTCGCTGGGACGTCGACGCCGACGTGCTGCGCGAACGCAAGCTCGATCTGCGCGAGAAGTTCCTGCCCGACGGCCTGTCGATGGTCGCCCAGTTCCCGTTCCTCTCGGCCGACGAGAAGCGATACATGAGCCAGGTCCAGGGCCGCACCTACGCCAACATTTTCGGCCTCGTCGAGCGCTTCATCAACGCCAAGGTGCTGGAGGTGAGTCGCGAGCATTGGCTCGGCGACCAGATCGCCCTGGAGGCCCTGGTCCGGTTCAGCGACGAGGAGCTGAAGCACCAGGAGCTGTTCCGGCGGCTCGACCGCCTGGCGGCGGCGACCATGCCGCCGGGCTATCGCGTCGTCGCCGATCCCAACGATGTCGCCCGCGCCGTGCTCAG
>CAZBWP010000196.1:0-5065 GCA_964495295.1 uncultured Rhodospirillaceae bacterium
GCGGCGGTGGTGATGGCGCGCACCGCCCGAC
This sequence comes from uncultured Rhodospirillaceae bacterium, assembly GCA_964495295.1. Taxonomy (GTDB): domain Bacteria; phylum Pseudomonadota; class Alphaproteobacteria; order Rhodospirillales; family Defluviicoccaceae; genus CAZBWP01. The sequence continues at coordinate 32 of CAZBWP010000196.1, forward strand.
CGTCGTGCCCGGCATCCCGGGCCGCCACGGGCCGCTCCAGGGTCCGGATCCGGACCCCCGGTCGACGCCTGAGGGCGCGCACGAGGTGGCGGGTATCGTCCGCGGTCGCTTCCGCGCCGCCCAAGGGTGCCACGTAGACCGTCAGTGGCGCGAGCCGGCGCTGCCGCCCGAGATCGAGGAGGCGCCCCAACGGCCCGCCGCTGTCCGTCAGCCAGTGTGCCAGCCCCGAAGACCGCGCTGCCGGCGCCGCCGGCGTCAGGGTCCGGCTCGCGACCGGCTCGGATGCTGGCTGCATCAAGCCGGTCGTCGCAGATGCTGATGCGGGCGGGGGAGACGGGGGATGCGACATCGGTCTACCGGCCAGCGCCCGCGTCACGGGCGTTTAAGTGTATGGCTACAGCCAGTAACCGCCAATCCTTACCGATTTGCAACCATACTGCGATTGGCGTCCGATCCGCGCGTCTCTCCGCCGTCGATAACCGCCTACCGTGCGCCCGTCGGCAGTCGATTGAGCATGGCGCGATTGAGGTCACCCGTGCTCGCGCCGACAGGCAGATCGGTAAAGTTGTTGATGACGGTGAACTGGGCCGGCGGCACGTCACCGATCAGGCCGAGGCGTCCGCCCGTGCGCATCGCCGTCTCCATCTCCTCGGCGACGATCACCACGGTGTCGTAGTTGGTGACACCATAGAGGCTCTGAGCGAACCCCTTCGGCAGGCGGATGCAGCCGTGCGAGTCCGGATGCCCCGGCAGCCGCCCGGCGTGCAACGCCAGTCCGTCCCACGTCAACCGCTGCATGAAGGGCATCGGCGCGTTGTCGTAGAGATTGGAGAAGTGCCGCTTCTTCTTCTGCAGGATGGTGTAGACGCCGCGCGGCGTCTCGTATCCGGGCCGGCCGGTGCTGATGGTGCTAACGCCGACCAATTCGCCGCCGCGGTAGACGTGCAACGCCTGCTCCGCCAGCGAGATGATCAGCACCACCTCGCCGCGCTCGCCCCCCCTCTCCGCCCACCACTGGTACTCGCCCGGCGCCAGTCCGCGGGCCGGTGAGGCGGCCGCTCCCCCCCTCTCCGCCTTCGCGGCGGGAGCAAAGCCTTCCAGTGCGGCCATCACCTGGCCGCCGATTCCGGACGTATCGACCTCCGCCTGAGCCCAAGCTCCGTGCGCGCAGAGGGCCACGCCCGCCGCCAGCAACACTCCCAATGTCGTGCGCATCGTCCCTGATCCTTTTTTCAGTTCGTTGTCCACCCGGTGCTCCGTTCGCCTTCGCACCATGACGATGGATTTTAGCGGAGCGAGGGAAACGGATCTGTTAACCGGGTCACGAATCGAAGACGATTCGCAACGCGGCGGCCGGCTGGATCTATGCCGTCAAGGATTTTCTGGGCGTTTTGCGCAATAATTTTATAGGATGCGCGCCACGCTCGGCGTCACCGCGGCGACGGCGGCGACAAGTGACCTATGGCAACGTCGCCGCGAGTTCGTCCAGCCACGCCCGGACGCGCCGCTCGTTGGCGCCCAGGTCCGAGCGGCCGTAGGTGGAACGGCTGAAGATGGCGATGCCGCTCTCGGTCGGCCCGAGCGGCACGACGCGGAGGGTGATGCGGTCCGGCCAGCGCATGACCGGCGTCCGCTGCACCACGTCCAGCACGTCGCCCGCGTCGCTCTCGATCACCAGCGCCGGCTGCCGCGCCAGCACATCCCGGACCGCGGCCGCGAGCGCCGCCGCCGGCACCGGGAAAACGGGGCTGGCGGCGTGGAGCGTCGCCCGCTCGCACAAACCCGCGGGGCAGACCAGATAGCGGTTGGGCCGCTCACCCGGCTCCAGGGTGGCGAAGTCTATGGGCTGGCGCGGTGCCGGCGGCAGCAGCCGGTCCCAAAGCCCGGTGGCGCGCAGCACGCCAAAACCGACGACGACGATGGCGATGACGCCGCCGACACCGATGGCCATGGCTTTCAGCATCGCACCCGTTTCCCGCCGATGACTTTCCCTAAGCAACAGGTGCGCCCCGTCCGGGCGGTCGACAAGGGTGGCTGACAGGGGCCGCCGGTGGCGACCGTTCAGCCGAAGCGCACGAAGCAGACCCGGGCGGCGCCGTAGACCCGCTCGTCCTCCAGCGTGAAGCCCGGCGGCAGGGGCAGCGGCTCGCCGGCCGCCACCTCGACGACGCAGAGGGATTTCGGCGCGAGCCAGCCACGGCCGGCCAACCCGCTGAGCGCCGGCACCGCGAGCCCACGATCGTACGGCGGATCGAGAAACGCGAGGTCGGCGGGAACGGCCGCGGTGCGGGGCGGCGGCGGCAACCGCGTCGCGTCCAGCCGCAGTTCGGTCAGGCGGCCGGCCTCGCCCAGCGCCGCGGCATTGCGCCGGAGCGCCGCCAGCGCGGCGGCGTCGCGGTCGATGGCGGTGAGCCGCGCCGCGCCGCGCGACAGGCTTTCCAGGCCGTAGGCGCCGGTGCCGGCGAACACGTCGAGCACGAAGGCTCCGTCGAAACCCGTCCAGTCGATGCCGTGGGTGAGAATGTTGCACACCGACTCCCGCGCCCGGTCCGCCGTCGGGCGCGTCGTCCGGCCGCGCGGTGCCGTGATCTGCCGGCCGCGATGGGCGCCGCCGATGATCCTCACCGCTCCAGTTCCGCCATCAGGGCGCGGCCGAGCTGCTCGCGCAGCGTCTTGCGCCGCACCTCCTCCACGGCGCCGCGGGCCAGCGTGCCGAGCTGGAACGGTCCATAGGCCGTCCGGATCAGCCGCCCGACGACCAGCCCGAGCGGCTCGAGCAGGCGTCGCACCTCGCGGTTCTTGCCCTCCTTCAGCGCCAGGGTCAGCCAGGCGTTGTCACCGCGCACGGAATCCACCCGCGCCTCAACCGGGCCATAGCGGACGCCGTCAACGGTCGTGCCCTTGGCGAGTGCCGCCAGCGCCGCGTCGTCGACCCGGCCGAAGACGCGCACCCGGTAGCGGCGGGTCCAGCCGGTGGATGGCAGCTCCAGCCGCCGCGCCAGGGCACCGAGATTGGTCAGCAGCAACAGCCCTTCCGACGTCAGATCGAGACGGCCGACCGAGACGACCCGCCCCAGGTCCGGCGGCAGCCGGTCGAACACCGTCGCCCGGCCCTCGGGGTCGCGATGGGTGGTGATGAGGCCGGACGGCTTGTGGTAGCGCCAGACCCGCACCGGCGGCCGCTCGGGCAGCGGATTGCCGTCGACGGCGATCCGGTCGTCCGGGCCGACGGTGACCGCGGGAGTCGTCAGGATCTGGCCGTTGACGGCAACGCGCCCGTCGGCGATCCAGCGCTCGGCCTCGCGGCGCGAACAGAGCCCGGCGGCGGCCAGGCGCTTGGCGATGCGCTGGCCGGTGACCGCCCCTGCGGGCGCGTGCGTGTCGTCGCGTTTCGTCATCTGCCGTCCGCCGCCGCATCGACCAGCGCCCGGAAGATCCTGCGGTCGCCGTCGCTGATCGCATACTCCGGATGCCATTGCACGCCGAGACAGAAGCGGCGGCCCGGCACCTCGATCCCTTCGATCACGCCGTCGGGCGCCGAGGCATCGACGATGACGCCCGCCGGCACCGTCGCCGCGGCCTGGTGATGGGCACTGTTGACCGCCAGCGCATCGGCGCCGACGATGGCGTGCAGGCGGGTGCCCGGATGAATGCGCACCATGTGGCTCGGCTGATCGTGCGGCGTCGCCTGTTCGTGGGAAAGCGCGTCCGGCACGGCGTCCGGAATGTGCTGGATCAGGGTGCCGCCCAGCGCCACGAGGAGGAGCTGTTGACCGCCGCAGATGCCGAGCAGGGGCTTGTCCGCGTCCAGCGCCGCCCGCACCAGCGCCAGTTCGAACGTGGTGCGGCTGTCCTTGGTGCGTACCGTCGGATGGCGTTCGGTCGCGCCGAACAGGGCGGGCGGCACGTCGAAGTGACCGCCCGCGATCACCAGGCCGTCAATCGCGGCGATGTAGTCGGCCACCGCCTCGGTCTCGTGCGGCAGCAGCACCGGCAGTCCGCCGGCGCGGGCCGCGGCCTGACCATAGTTCTGCCGGAGCGCCAGCCACGGGAACGGCGAAAAGCCGCCCGGGGGCTCGCAGTCGCAGGTGATGCCGATGAGGGGACGTCGCATGGCCGCGAACCTAGGGCGGCGACGGGGCGCCGGCAATGCGGACGATGAAGGGCGCGGGTCCGATGGCGCGGGCGCTCGCCGAAGCGGCCGCGGCGGCGGCGCGCGGCGAGGTGCCCGTCGGCGCGGTGCTCATCGATGCGTCCGGCACGATCATCGCCGCCGCCGGCAACCGCACGGAGGAACTGGGCGACCCGACGGCGCATGCCGAAATGCTGGTGATTCGCGCGGCGGCGGCGGCCTGCGGCCGGCCGCGCCTGACGGATTGCGACCTTTTCGTCACATTGGAGCCCTGCGCCATGTGCGCTGCGGCGATCTCGCTGGCGCGGATCCGCCGCCTCGTGTTCGGCGCCTACGACCCGAAAGGCGGCGGCGTCGACCACGGGGCGCGGGTATTCGATCGCGCCACCTGCCACCATCGCCCGGACATCGTCGGCGGCGTCGAGGCGACGGCCGCCGGTGCGCTGCTGCGCGGGTTCTTTGAACGGCGCCGGTCACCCATTTGTGACGAATAATGCAGGCTGCCGGCGGGCGATTGACGTATACTCAACCGGATCGATGCTATGTGCAGGGCGTCAATCGGCAGAGGGCAGTGTCATGGTGTCTCGTTTCCCGATCTTCATCGCGGTCGCCGCTGCGGTCGTCGTCTTCGCGGGACCGCCGACGGCGGCTCCGGTGCTGGCCCAGGCCAACGACGTGTTCGCCTATCCGCTGGCCGGACAGGGCCAGGAGCAGCAGTCCCGCGACCGCTTCGACTGTCACCAGTGGGCCGTGCAGCAAAGCGGCTTCGATCCGTTCGCCGCGCCGCCGCCGCCCCAGCAGACGCAGCAACAGGGTGGCGGCACGATTCTCGGGCTCGGCCGCGGTGGCCTGTTCCCGGGCACCGGCATGGTCGGCGATGCGGCGACCGGCGCCGGGCTGGG
>CAZBWP010000197.1:0-5057 GCA_964495295.1 uncultured Rhodospirillaceae bacterium
TCTCGACTGTCGGAGGAGCGCGCTCGTTTTCACGCGCGGCATTCTGGGGTTGGCGTATGGTTTCGCACGGGTTTCGGCGCGTTCCGCGCCTCCTGACTGCGGCGAACCGCCAACGATGCTGATCAACATAACGGCAAGACAGGGCAGGATCTGCGAGCAATGCATAAGTCAGGCACCGATCTGGATCCGGTACAAGGCAAGCCTTCAACGGATGAAGCACAAATAAATATAGAGTATGAAATGCCGCGCAAGTCGCACGATGTGCTCCACGGGATCGAAGACTGCGATGAAAAAAATCACAAATATCCTGAGTACAAGCTCCCAGAAATACAAGTTGTTTTAGCTGGCGTTTCCGATGCAAGTCAAATGGCTTTTACGGTAAGTCAACTGAATCATTTTAGAAGGTTTCCTTATTCTCTTGGAGAGCGGCGAACAAGACGCAATGACCTCTGGTATCGGTTTTTGTCATACGCAGAAGCTGGACAGACAATGCCAGACATTGAGTTTGTCGAAATGGTGCTTTACACAACCGGCAGGATAAAAGACTGCCGGTCTCTTGCCGTTAAACTGCTAAAGCGTTTTCATACCTTGGCCGGTGTATTCAATGCCGAATTATTCCAACTGCAAGATTTAGGGCCAATTGACCAAGATATTCTTAACGCTTTTCGGGCGGTAAGAGGCGTTGCAGCGCATCTCGCACGTCAAGAGATCATTTCTCAACCCGTCATTAAAAACTGGGAGAAGTTAATTGTATATCTTCGGGCGTCGATCGCGCACCGCCGTGTCGAACATTTGCGGGTGCTGTTTTTGGATCGACAAAATGCCCTACTAGCGGATGAAATGCAGAATGACGGCACGATTGACCATACCCCATGCTACCCAAGAGAGATCGTCAAGAGAGCCCTTATTCTCGATGCCGGAGCCGTAATATTAGTACATAATCATCCAAGCAACCGCCCGAATCCATCACAAGGCGATATTGACATGACAAAGCAAATAAAAATTAGCCTAGAATCAGTAGGTATTGTGCTTCATGATCATGTGATACTGACTAGAGAGAGCGAAACAAGCTTCAAACAACTTGGATTATTGTGAATAGTACGCGTTTTATTTAAAATAAAATGCTTCGCTTTATTAACGTAAACGACTGGGTATATACTGCTTATAAAAGGGCGCGCTAGACCCAACTTCTGCACTTTTCGCCCTTCCGGCGGCGGAAGGGCGCGGACATGCTGGGTTTTTCGCGTGCCATTTGCGAATGTGCTGCTAACCCCGATACTGTTCACTTAAGGATGCGGATTGCCGGTGCGAAGGCTGCGGGAGGTGGGGGCCTGTGGGTTTGGCGGCGAAGCGGGAAACCGCTAACTTTACGTTTGACGCCGCGCGAGTTGCGACGATGTCGGCTGGAGACGACTCGCTCCTGCAGGATTTCGTGGAGGACGGCGTCATGGTACGCCGCCTTGCGGCGAGGGGGGAATGGCGACGAAGGCCGGGAGTTTGCGGCGGATCACGCGCACCGCGTGGAGGAAGGAGAGACGGTCGGGATCTTCATCGGAATATCTTCCATGATTATGTTTCCCAGCCTGTCGACTGCGGCGCGGAACAGCCCACCTATATCCTCGACCCCTGATCCTGTGCGAAGCCACTACCGAGGCAACGGCAGCCCCGCCGGCTCGTGCGTATGGCACGTCGTCGGCCTGCAGCGCTCGATCCTGGAGTGGGCGATGCGACAGGGCTGGGGCGGCAAGCCGGTCAGGGTGGAGCAGGCGCAGGGTATTCTGGTCGCGGCGTTGGGCGTGCTGGCGGGATGGTATGGGTACGGAGGGCGGTGATCTGTGCCTGATGCCTGAAGTGGACCCCATCGGCTGGACAGCTTGAACGCCGGATTAAGGTGGACGCTCCCCGTTTCATAAAACCAAACATTCAACCTGCTGTTGATGTTGGGCGTGTGGGGATGTGGGCAACGCGTCAGCGTTGTCCATCATGTCCACAGGCCGGGCCGTCGCCGCGTGGACGGTCATCGGTGTGCGATATCCCAGCGCCTGGTGCAATCGTTCCTCGTTGTAAAACCGGAGCCAGGCGCCGATCCCGGCACGCGCCGCCGCCACCGTCTCATAGGCGTGCAGGTAGACCTCCTCGTACTTCAGGCTTCGCCACAGCCGCTCGACAAAGACGTTGTCGAGCCAGCGGCCACGCCCGTCCATGGAGATTGCCACGCCGTGCGCCTCCAACGTTCCGGTGAAGGCCAAGCCGGTGAACTGGCTGCCCGGGTCGGTGTTGAAGATCTCCGGCGGGCCATAGCGGTCCAACGCCTCCTCCAGCGCCTCGACGCAGTGCGCGCAAGCGGACGCCGAAGGCGGCAAGCCGGCGTCCATCGTGTTCGACAGCCGCCACGCCAGAACCCGCCGGCTGAACCAGTCCATCACCACCACCAGGTAGAGGAACCCGCACGCCACCGGGATATAGGTGATGTCGGCGCACCAAACCTGGTTCGGCCGCGTGACCGCGACGCCGCGCAGCAGGTACGGATAGATCCGGTGCTCCGGCGCCGGCCGGCTGGTGCGAGGCTTCGGGTGGATCGCCTCCAGGCCCATCAGGCGCATCAACCGTTGCACCCGCTTGCGGTTCACCGGATGGCCGAGGCTGCGCAGCCACGCCGCCATCCGCCGCGACCCGTAGAACGGCCGCACCAGATATTGCCGGTCGATCAGCGCCATCAGCGCCAGGTCCTCCGGGTCCGTCGGCGCCGCCCGCCGGTATGCCGACGACCGGGCGAGACGCCGACCAGGGCACATTGCCGGACCACCGACAGACGCGGCTCGGTCCGGTCGATCATCGCCAGCCTCTCGGGGCGGCTCATCGACCGGACCTTCGCGACAAAAAGATCCTATGAGGGCGGCGGGTCCGGGGGCGCCTACGATCGCCGCTTTGGGCTTCCTCACTGGAGTGACGGCAATGGAAGGCATGCACCCAACGAGCACAACCGTTTACGCGGCGATCGAGCTCAGCAAGAAGAGCTGGCTGGTGGCCATTGCGCCACCGGATCGCGAGCGCCCCAGCATCCACCGGATCGCGGGCGGCGACATGGCGAGCTTGGTTGCCCGGCTGCGCAAGGTTGCCGGCGATCGCCGGATCCTCGTCTGTTATGAGGCGGGATATGATGGTTTCTGGCTGGCGCGCAGCTTGGCGAAGCGCGGCATCGACTGCCGGGTGCTCGACCCGGCCAGTATCCAGGTCAATCGCCGGGCGCGGCGGGTGAAGACGGATCGGATCGACGTGATCGCCTTGCTGCGGGCGCTGATCGCCGTCGACAGGGGCGAGCATCATGTCTGTGCCGTGGTCCGGGTGCCGAGCGTCGAGGAGGAAGACGCCCGCCGCTCCCACCGCGAACGCCAGCGGCTGATCCGGGAACGAACCGGGCATATCAATCGCATCAAGGGGTTGCTGTTCGCCCAGGGCATCCGCGGCATCGAGCCGAAACTGCGCCGGCGCCGCATCGATTTCGCCACGTTGACCACCGCCGAGGGCCATCCGTTGCCGGCGCGACTGCGGCGCGAGCTGGAACGGGAGTACGCCCGCCTGGATCTGATCGAGGAGCAACTTCGCGCGGTGGAGAAGGAGCGCGACGAGGCGGACGCGCAGGATCCGGCCATCGAGACTAAGCGGCAACGCCTGTGTCGCCTGCAAGGGATCGGCGGCACCAGCGCCGCCATTCTGGCCCGTGAGGTCTTCTCCCGCCCCTTCGCCAACCGCCGTCAACTCGGCTCCTATCTGGGCCTGACACCGAGCGCCTATGACAGCGGCGCGGTGTCACGATGCCAAGGCATTTCCAAGGCAGGCAACAGTTGGGCGCGCCGGGTACTGATCGAGATTGCTTGGCTGTGGCGGCAATACCAGCCCGGCAGTCCGCTGTCGCAGTGGTATGCGAAGAAGGTCGCCGGCCAGTCATCGCCTCGCATCCGCAGGATCATGCTGGTGGCCATGGCACGGAAGCTGGCCATCACGCTCTGGCGCTATGTCGAAACCGGGCTGGTGCCGGAAGGCGTCGCCCTGGCGAAGACAGCCGCGAAGGGTTCTGCCGTCATGTGAGCTGTGGACGAGCGTTTCGAGCTTCGCGAAGGCTGACCGAAGAGCGGGGCGACGGGCTGTCGAGGATGCGATTGGCGATCGACACGCCGGCAAAAAGTGTGACCCCGTCCCCGCGACCGTCTGGGCTGTGCATGCAGGATTGTGGCAGGCCGTCATGGAGCCGCCGGATATAAGTTGATGCGCTCAGCGCACGGATGTCCCCAGGTGCTCGACCCCGCTCGTTTCCGTAGGCAAAGGCGTATCGCCGCCTGCCTCGGAACGTAAGGCCTCGCGAACCGGCCGCGCCGCAAGCCGGCGATCGACCCTTGCTGACTACCAGCCGCGGACGCGGAGCGTTTGTCCGGCCTTGACACATAGGCCCTCATATAAATCGTTCTCCACCTTCAGCCGGCCGATCTGTTCGTAGAGCTGCGCCACCTGGCCGTCGCTCTCCGCCTCGGCCCGGGCGCGACCGCCGGCGAACACGTCCTCGGCACCGTCCTGCAGCAGCTTTTTCCATTTGTGGATCTGGTTCGGATGCACCGAGAACCGCGCCGCCAGCTGCGCCACCGTCTCCTCGCCGCGCAGCGCCGCCAGCGCCACCTTCGCCTTGAACGCCGCCGTGTGACGGCGACGCGACCCCATGCTCGACATCTGCTCGCTCCTCTACCAAAAGGCGAGGGCGTACACCTTAACGACCTGTCCGATTTTCGGGGGCCACTTCACGCGGCGTCGGCGCCAAGCTCTTCTTCCTGCCGCCCTGCCGCCCCGACCGCAATCCGATCGAGCAGGCGTTCTCCAAGCTCAAGCATCTCCTCCGTAGCGCCTGCGAACGCACCATCGACGACACCTGGCGGCGAATCGGAAGCCTCCTCGATCTGTTCCATCCCGCCGAATGCAACAACTACCTTGTCAATGCCGGCTATGCTTCCGCCTAGCCCGACCCCGCTCCAGATCGCATGAAACCTTCAAGCGATTCTCCAGTGTCC
>CAZBWP010000198.1:0-2164 GCA_964495295.1 uncultured Rhodospirillaceae bacterium
GGCTTGGGGCTGGGGCGTCGCGGCGGCCTCGCCCTCGGCGATGCTGCCGAGCACGCCGCCGACCGCGATCTCGCTGCCTTCCGGCGCGGCGATGTCGCTGAGCGTGCCGGAGGCCGGGGCGTTGACCTCGACGTTGACCTTGTCGGTTTCCAGCTCGACCAGCGGCTCGTCCACCGTCACCGCGTCGCCGACGGCCTTCAGCCACCGCGCGACCGTCGCCTCGGTCACCGATTCGCCGAGCGTCGGCACCGTGATCTGGATGGTCATCGTCCCTCTCCTTCGCGCGCGGCGATCGGTTGGCGCTTGAAGCGCAGGCGGTTAGCGCTTGACGCGCAGGCAGTTAGCGCTTGACGCGCATGAACGGTTGCGGCAGCGCGTGCGCGTCGGCGGTCAGCACCTGCTCGACGATCCGCTTCTGCTCGGCCACGTGCGACCGGAACGAGCCGGTGGCGGGCGAGGCCGCGGCACGACGGCCGACGAAGGTCGGCACGGGCCGCTCCCGCTCCAGCTCTTCCAGCAGGTTGATCAGCCGCGGCAGCACGAACGTCCAGGCGCCCATGTTGGCGGGCTCCTCCTGGCACCAGACGAGTTCGGCGTTGCCGTACCTCCACATGTGTTCGAGGATGGTCTGGCGCGGCCAGGGATAGAGCTGCTCGACGCGCACCAGGGCGATGTCATCGATGCCCCGATCGCGGCGCTCCTGCAGCAGGTCGTAGTAGACCTTGCCGGAGCACAACACCAGCCGGCGCACCTTGCTGTCCGGGACGAGACGGTCGACCTCCGGCAGGACGCGGCGGAACCGGGTGCCGGGCCCCAAGTCGGCGAGGTCGGAGACCACCAGCTTGTGGCGCAGCAGCGACTTCGGCGCCATGACGATCAGCGGCTTGCGGAAGTTGCGGCGCACCTGGCGGCGCAGCGCGTGGAAATAGTTGGCGGGGGTGGAACAGCTGACCACCTGGATGTTGTCCTCGGCGCAGAGCTGCAGATAGCGCTCCGGCCGCGCCGACGAGTGTTCCGGCCCCTGGCCTTCGTAGCCGTGGGGCAGCAGCATGACGAGGCCGGAGAGCCTGAGCCACTTGGACTCGGCCGACGCGATGAACTGGTCGATGATCACCTGGGCGCCGTTGGAGAAGTCGCCGAACTGCGCCTCCCACAGCACCAGCGCGGCCGGCTCGGCCAGGGAATAGCCGTATTCGAAGCCGAGGACGGAGGCTTCGGACAGCGGGCTGTCGATCACCTCGAAGGTCGCCTGGCTGTCGCTGATGTGATTGAGCGGAATGTAGCGCCGCTCGTCGTCCTGATCGACCAGCACGGCGTGGCGATGGGAGAAGGTGCCGCGCCCGGAGTCCTGGCCGGAGAGCCTGACCGGCGCGCCCTCGGCGAGCAGCGAGCCGAAGGCCAGCGCCTCGGCCATCGCCCAGTCGATGCCCGAGCCGTCCTCCACCATCTTGCGCTTGGCGTCGAGCAGCCGGCGGATCTTGGGGTTGAGCTGGAAGTTCTCCGGCGGCCGGGCGAGGGCGAGGCCGATGAGGCGCAGCATCTCGACGTTGACCGAGGTGTCCTCGTCGTGCATCTCCTCCTCGCCGGTGAGGGTGCGCAAGCCCCCCCATTTGCCCTGCAACCAGTCGGCCTTGTTCACCCGGTAGCTGGTGGCGGCCTCGAAATCGGCCTCCAGCCGCGCCTTGAAGCCGTCGGCCATGGCCTCCACCTCATTCGCCGAGATCGAGCCTTCGTCGACCAGCTTCTGCGCGTAGATCTCCCGCGTCGTCGGATGCTTGGCGATCGTCCGGTACATGATCGGCTGGGTGAACATCGGCTCGTCGGCCTCGTTGTGGCCGAAGCGGCGATAGCAGAACATGTCGACGACCACGTCGCGCTTGAACTCGTGGCGAAACTCCGTGGCGATGCGCGCCACGTGCACGACGGCTTCCGGATCGTCGCCGTTGACGTGGAAGATCGGCGCCTGGACCATCTTGGCGACATCCGAGCAGTAGGGCGAGGAGCGCGAATAGGCCGGGCTGGTGGTGAAGCCGATCTGATTGTTGACGACGAGATGGACGGTGCCGCCGGTGCGGTAGCCCTTGAGCTCCGACAAGCCGAAGCATTCGGCGACCAGCCCCTGGCCGGCGAACGCCGCGTCACCGTGCAGCAGGATCGACATCAC
>CAZBWP010000198.1:2264-5054 GCA_964495295.1 uncultured Rhodospirillaceae bacterium
GTTGAGGCGGCCGCGGTGCGGCATGCCGACGACCACGTCCTCGACGCCGAGCTGGGCGGCGCGCTTCAGGATCTGCTCCATCGCCGGGATCATCGCCTCGCTGCCGTCGAGGCCGAAGCGCTTGGTGCCGGTGTACTTCAGGTGCAGGAACCGCTCAAAGCCCTCGGCCTCGATCAGCCGCTCGAGGATCGCCCGCTTGCCCTTGAGGGTGAACTGCGTCTGGTTGCGGATGCCCTCGATCCGGTGCTGGATCCACTTCTTCTCCTCGGGATGCATGATGTGCATGAACTCGACGCCGATCGACCCGCAATAGGTCTCGCGCAGGATCTGCAGGATCTCGCGCAACGTCGCCGTTTCCAGCCCGAGCACGTTGTCGATGAAGATCGGCCGGTCGAAGTCATTCTCGGAGAAGCCCCAGGTCTCGGGATCGAGCTCGGGGTGGTACTTCTTGCCCTCCAGCCCCAAGGGGTCGAAGTTGGCGATGAGGTGGCCGCGCACGCGATAGAGCCGGATGAGCATCAGCGCGCGGATGGAATCCTGCGCCGCCCGGCGGGCGTCGCCTTCGGCGAGCAACGTGGCCCTGGGGACGCCGGGAGTGGCGGCGGTGATGGCGCGCCCGCCGTTGCCGGCGATCAGCCGCGCCGGCGTTGGCGCCCACGGCGCGCCGCGCACCTCGGCGATGACCGCCCGGCCATCGTCGGCCAGCTCCGTGAAAAAAGAAACCCAGCTCGGGTCGACCGAGCCGGGATCTTCCAGGTAACGACAGTACAGTTCCGCGATGTAGGGGGCGTTGGCGCCGTTCAGCAGCGTCTCTTGCGGTATGGCCATCCGATCCATGCGGGCGCGGCCGCTGGCCGCGCCCCTCCCGTGTGAGTGTCAGCGGTGCTCAAGCGGCCATGGCCTCCACCATCTTCTTGCCGATATCCGCAGGGGACTCGGCGACGAGGACGCCAGCGCTTCTCAATGCCTCGATCTTATCGTCGGCGGTCCCCTTTCCGCCAGAGATAATCGCACCGGCGTGGCCCATGCGGCGCCCCGGAGGTGCCGTCTTGCCGCAAATGAAGCCGACCGTCGGTTTCTTGACCGGCGACTGCTTCAGGAACTCGGCCGCTTCCTCTTCCGCCGAGCCGCCGATCTCGCCGATCATGACGATGCCTTCGGTCTTCGGGTCGCCCAGGAACTGGTCCAGGCAGTCGATGAAGTTGGTGCCGTTCAGGGGATCGCCGCCGATGCCGATGCACGTGGTCTGGCCGAGGCCGGTGACCGTCGTCTGCGCCACCGCTTCGTAGGTGAGCGTGCCCGAGCGGGAGACGATGCCGATCCTGCCGGGGACATGGATGTGGCCCGGCATGATGCCGATCTTGCATTCGCCCGGCGTGATGATGCCCGGACAGTTGGGGCCGATCAGCCGCGAGTGCGACTCCATCAGGGCGCGCTTGACCCTGAGCATGTCCTGCACGGGGATGCCTTCGGTGATGCAGACGATGAGCTCGATCTCGGCGTCCATGGCTTCCAGCATGGCGTCCGCCGCGAACGGCGGCGGCACGTAGATCACCGTGGCGTTGGCGCCGGTCGCATTGACCGCGTCGGCGACGGTGTCGAACACCGGAAGGTCGAGGTGCTTGGTGCCGCCTTTGCCCGGCGTCACGCCGCCGACCATCTTGGTGCCGTAGGCGATCGCCTGCTCCGAGTGGAACGTGCCTTGGGCGCCGGTAAAGCCCTGGCAGATGACTTTCGTTTCTGAATGAACCCAAACGGCCATCACGCGGCCTCCTTCACTTCCTTGACGATCTTGCTGGCGGCGTCGCCCAGATCATCGGCCGACACGATCGGCAGCCCGGACTCGGCGAGGATCTTCTTGCCGAGATCGACATTGGTGCCCGCCAGGCGGACCACCAGCGGCACGTTGAGGCTGACCTCGCGGGCCGCGGCGACGACGCCTTCGGCGATCACGTCACAGCGCATGATGCCGCCGAAGATGTTGACCAGGATGCCTTCGACGTTGGGATCGCGCAGGATGATCTTGAACGCCTCGGTGACGCGGTCCTTGGTGGCGCCGCCGCCGACGTCCAGGAAGTTGGCCGGGGCGCCGCCGTGCAGCTTGATGATGTCCATGGTCGCCATGGCCAGTCCGGCGCCGTTGACCATGCAACCGATGTTGCCGTCGAGACGGATGTAGTTGAGGTCATGCCGCGCCGCTTCCAGCTCGGCAGGATCCTCTTCGGACTCGTCGCGCAGTTCCTCGATGTCCTTGTGGCGGAACAGGGAATTGTCGTCGAAGTTCATCTTGGCGTCGAGGGCGATGACGTCGCCGGCGCCGGTGACGACCAGCGGGTTGATCTCGACGAGGCTGGCGTCCAGATCGGTGAAGGCCCGGTACATGGCGAGCACGAACCGGACGCAGCTGCCGACCTGCTTGCCTTCCAGGCCGAGCCCGAAAGCGACCTTGCGGGCGTGGAAGGGCTGAATGCCGATGGCCGGATCGATCGCCACCTTGAGGATCTTCTCGGGCGTCTTCGCCGCCACCTCTTCGATGTCCATGCCGCCTTCCGTCGACGCCATGATGGTGATCCTGGACGACGCCCGGTCGATCAGGATGGACATGTAGAGTTCGCGCGCGATGTCACAGCCCTCTTCGACGTAGACGCGATGGACTTCCTTGCCGGCCGGCCCCGTCTGGTGGGTGACGAGCGTCATGCCGAGAATGCTCTTCGCCGCCGCGACCGCGTCATCGATGGACTTGACCACCTTGACGCCGCCGCCCTTGCCGCGGCCACCGGCGTGAATCTG
>CAZBWP010000199.1:0-5025 GCA_964495295.1 uncultured Rhodospirillaceae bacterium
TAGAACGTCGGGTAGTACAGGAACCCGTTATGCTGCTCGAACACGGGCAGGACCGCCTTGCGGCTGGCCGACGTCCAGCAGCCCATCACCGAAGGGACCTTGTCGTTCACCAACAGCTTGCGCGCCTTCTCGGCGAACGTCGGCCAGTCGGAGGCGCCGTCCTCCTGAATGAAGTCGATCTGCCGGCCGAGCACGCCACCCATGGCGTTGATCTGCGAGATCGCCAGTTTTTCGGCCTGCACCGATCCGGTTTCCGAGATCGCCATCGTCCCCGACACGGAATGCAGGATCCCGACGGTTGCCTTGGTGTCCGTCACGGCGAGGCCGGTGGTGTTGACCACGCTGGTGGGGAAGTCGGACGCCCGCAGTCCTTTCGGCACGAACAGTGCCGCGGTAAGAGCGGCGCCACCCATCAACACGTCACGCCGCGACATGCTGAACGGGTGGCCGGGTCGGCTGGTCTGGTCTGTCATCTGGCTCTCCTGTCTGGCGTCGGCGCGGCCGGAAGGCGCGCTCCTTCGAGAGAGAGTGCTGACCAGGGTGGCTGGCAACAATACGTCGAATTACGTAGTGCAGTCCGCATTTCGCAGGGCCATTGTCATTCGGCGGGCCACGACGGCCGCGATCCGGCGCGCAGTCGGGCAGTCGGGCCGGCGCGCAATCGGGATAGTGCACCATGATGGATGACGCTGGCGGCGTCGGGGGATTTCGCCGCACCTACAATCAGTGGGTCGCCAACGAAACGCTCGAGGATTTCGCGCTGCGTTTCACGGCGCGGCGGGCGCGGCGCTGGTCCTACGGGCGGGTCGCGAACACGGCGATCGGCTCGATCTCGTTCCTCGCGCTCGAAGCGATCGGCGCGGCCATCACGTTGTCATACGGCTTCGACAATGCCGTGGCGGCGATCGTGACCGTCGGCGCATTGATGTTTCTGACGGGCCTGCCGATCTGCTATCACGCGGCGCGCCAGGGCCTGGACATCGACCTGCTGACTCGCGGCGCGGGCTTCGGCTACCTCGGCTCGACGATCACCTCGCTGATCTATGCCAGCTTCACCTTCATCTTTTTCGCGCTCGAAGCGGCGATCCTCAGCCAAGCGCTGGAACTGTGTTTCGGCGTGCCGTTGGGTGTGGGCTATCTGCTCAACGCGCTGATCGTGCTGCCGCTGGTGACGCACGGCTTTGCGCGGATCGGCACGTTCCAGAAATGGACGCAGCCATTCTGGCTCGCCCTGCATCTGATCCCCTTCGTCGTTCTGGCGACGCTGGATGTGGATCTGCAGCCGTGGTTGACGCACGCGGGCCGGCATGGCGCGCCCGGGGGCGGCATCGACCCGATGCTGTTCGCCATGGCCTCGGGTGTGGTGTTCTCCCTGTTCGCGCAGATCGGTGAGCAGGTGGATTTCCTGCGCTTCCTGCCCGAGCCGAAAACCCGCCGCGAGCGGCTGAAATGGGGCGTGGCTCTGGTCACGGCGGGACCAGGATGGGCGGTGATCGGCACGCTGAAGATGCTGGCGGGCTCGTTTCTCGCGGTGATGATCCTGGAAGCCGGCACGCCGCCCGCCGAGGCCGTGGAGCCGACGAAAATGTATCTGGCTGCCTTCGAGCGCTTTGCCGTGCCCGAGGCGGCGCTGCTGCTGACCGGCGTTTTCGTCATCCTGTCGCAGCTCAAGATCAATGTGACCAACGCCTATGCGGGCTCCATCGCGTGGTCGAATTTCTTCTCGCGCCTGACCCACAGCCATCCCGGCCGCGTCGTCTGGCTGGTGTTCAACGTCGCCATCGCCCTGATGCTGATGGAATTCGGCGTGTTCGGCGCGCTGGAGAACACGCTGGCGCTCTATGGCCATGTGGCGGTGGCCTGGATCGGCGCGCTGACCGCCGATCTGGTGGTCAACCGTCCGCTCGGACTCAGGCCGAAGCGCATCGAATTCCGGCGCGGCCATCTCCATGACATCAACCCCGTGGGCGTCGGCGCGATGACGCTGGCCGCCGCGGTGTCGCTGGCGGCGGCCATGGGGCTGTTCGGACCCGTGCTGGACGCGTTTTCCAGTTTCGTCGCGCTGGGCGTCGCCTTTTGCTCGGCGCCGGCCATCGCGCTGGCGACGCGCGGCAGGCACTATCTCGCGCGCGCCGAAGTGTCCGAGCCGGACGCCGCCGGGGTGAGTGTCTGCGGCATCTGCGAAAATGCCTTCGACCCGGAAGACATGATCTCCTGCCCCTTCCACGGCGTGACCATCTGCTCTTTGTGCTGCTCCCTGGAGTCGCGCTGCGGCGATCTGTGCCGCCCCGGCGCCGCGATCGCCGCGCAGTCGGGTCGCTTCGCCGACAGCGCCCTGCCCGACCCGCTCGCCGAACTCGCCCGGTCCCGTTTCGGTCTGTTCGCCGCCGTCGCCGGCGCCTTCACCGTGGTGGTGGCGGCAATTCTCCTGTTGATCAGCCATCAAGCGGCGCTGGGGCCGCCCGAGGTGTCGCAGGCGGTCGATCACGCACTGATGCTGGCGTTCGGGTTGATGCTGGTGGTGATCGGCGTGGCGGCCTGGCTGCATACGCTCTCCCACGAGAGCCGTGTCCTCGCGACGCGCGAACGCGAACGCCAGACGACGCGCGTGATGGCCGAAATCCGCGCGCATGAGCGCACCGACGCGGAACTGCAGCGCGCCAAGGAGGCCGCCGAGGCCGCCAATGAAGCCAAGAGCCGCTACATCGTCGGGATCAGCCATGAGCTGCGCTCTCCGCTGAATGCGATCATGGGCTATGCCCAGCTCATGGAGAACGATCCCGGCATCCCCGAGCGCCGTCTGCCGGCGCTGCGCGTTGTGCGCCGCTCCTCTGAGCATCTGGCCGACCTGATCGAGGAACTGCTCGACATCTCGAAGATCGAGGCCGGACGGCTGGACATCAATCGCGCCGAGATGCGCCTGCAGGAAATGCTCGAGCAGATGGCGGAGATCTTCGAAATGCAGGCGACGGAGAAAGGGCTGTCCTTCGTTTTCGAGATGACACCGGACGTGCCGCAGCGCGTCCACGCCGACGAGCGACGGCTGCGGCAGATCCTGATGAATCTGCTCTCGAACGCCGTGCGCTACACGGAGGCCGGCGAGGTTCGCTTCTTCGTCCGCTACCGTTCGGACGTCGCGACGTTCCGGATCGAGGATACCGGTCGGGGCATCGCCGAGGCCGACCACGAACGGATCTTCATGCCCTTCGAGCGCGTCGTGGATCCGGCGGCCCCGGTGCATGGAACGGGGCTGGGTCTGACGATCACGCGCCTGCTGACGGAGATCCAGGGTGGCGAGTTGTCGTTCGAAAGTGTGCTCGGGCGGGGATCGTGCTTCCAGGTCAAGCTGATGCTGCCGCGCCTCGCCGATGGCGCCGCGTTGCCCCCGCGCCAGCGACTGTACGGTTATCGCGGTCCGCGGCGCCGGATTCTGGTCGTCGATGACAACACCGAGCATCTGGCCCTGCTGGAGGACATTTTGCGGCCCCTCGGTTTTGCGCTGACGCTGGCCGAGAGCGCGGAGGCCGCGCTGGCCACGCTCGACGCCGAGCGCCCCGACATCGTGCTGTTGGATGTGGCGATGCCTGGGATGTCGGGATGGACGCTGGCGGCGGTGCTGCGGCGTGAGCGGGCCCTTTCGGCGCCGATCATCATGGTCTCCGCGCATGCCGAGGACGAGGCCGACCGTCCCGAGGGGCTCGCCTTTCACGACGATTTCCTGACGAAGCCGGTCAATATCGAGGCGCTGCTGTCGCGGATCGAACGGCATCTCAAACTGACGTGGCTGCTCGAACGCCCCCTCCCCGCGACAGCGCCCGCACTGCATGCGCCGCCAGCCGATCTGGACGCCGTCGAACGGCATGCCCGGATCGGCCACGCGCGCGGCGTCGAAGCGGCGCTGGCGGCGATCGAGACGGTCGATCCCGCCGCGGCGGCTTTTGTCGCGGAGGGGCGGCGCCGGCTCGAGGCCCTCGACCTCGAAGGCGTTGCGGCGCTGGCAGCAATGGTCCGCGACGGCGTGGACACGGTCGACCCATGATGCTGTCCAGCAGAGTGGAGCGGGGGATCGTGCTGGTCGTCGACGACAGCCCGGACACGCTGAGAATGTTGATCGAGGCGATCGAGGGCGCCGGTCTGACGACGCTGGTCGCGCGGAGTGGACAGGCGGCGCTTGACCTCCTGGAGCGCATCCAGCCCGATGTGATCCTGCTCGATGCGATGATGCCCGGCATTGACGGTTTCGAGACCTGCCGTCGCATCAAGGCCCGGCACGAATTGGCGACGACTCCGGTCGTTTTCATGACGGGCATGACCGACCGCGCGTCCGTGGCGGAGGCGCTGACCTGCGGTGCCGTCGACTACGTCGCGAAGCCGGTGGCGCCTGACGAGCTGATCGCCCGGATCGCCGTTCACGTGGTCAATGCACGGCTGATCGCCGATGCGCGTCAGGCGGCGGACGCCGCGGGGCGCGGTGTGGCGGCATTCTCGCACGAGGGTCTGTTGGCCTGGGCGACGCCGCGCGCCGCGGAGCTGCTAGCCGGGGTGCTGGACGATCCCGACGTCGCGAGCCGGGTGCGCGTCTGGCTCGCCGCAGTCGGCGCCGAGGCATTGTCGCACAGCGCGGAGCTGGCGCTGACGCGACCCAGCGGCGGCGGCGTCAACCTGAACGTGATCGGTCGCGCGGCCTCGAGCGACATTCTGGTTCGCGTCCGACCGATCCATTCGGAAACGACCGGGGCGTTCCTGTCCCGGACCTTCGGCATCACGCCGCGTGAGGGGGAGGTGCTGGGATGGCTCGCCCAGGGCAAGTCGAACAACGACATCGCAACGATCCTGCGGCTCAGCCCGCGCACCATCACCAAGCACATCGAGCAGATCTTCACCAAGATCGGCGTGGAGAACCGGACGTCGGCGGCCGCGATGGCCATCCGATCCCTGGAGGCGGGGCAGAAACTGTAAGAGCCTGTCGACGAACCTAAAGATTCGAACGCGTCGGATCGAATGCCATGTCCGGTTTCGCGCTAG
>CAZBWP010000200.1:0-5017 GCA_964495295.1 uncultured Rhodospirillaceae bacterium
TATCGCAACAATAACAAGTGGTTAGCCGAGCCTGATGAGGGAAGTTCCGGCTAGTGTAAGCGAGGGTTCTCCTGATCGTGAGCACGCCTCCAACCTTGCCCGTCGGCGGAATGGCAAAAAATCGGGCTCGGCTCCTCCTTGTTGTTGGCGGGATCGTGGCTGTTCATCGATGCTTGGGCTGAGTCTATCGGGCGATGGCCCAGACGAAGCCTGCCAGCTCGCGGGCGATGGCGGTTGTCACCACGGTGGCCGGCTTGCCCATGGTGGTCAGCTTGCGGTAGCGGCCGCACAGCCGGAGTTGGGCCGTCCACGCGATGCTGCGGACCGCACTTGCCAGGCCCTCCTGGCGCAGGAGCTGTTCGCGGCTGATGCGGGCGGGAAAGCGGTAGCTCCAGGCGGCCTCGACCAGCACGCGCCGGGCAGCGCTGTTGCCTGTCTTGGTGATGCGGCCACGCTTGACGGCGCCGCCACTGGATCGTTCCGACGGCACCAAGCCGAGATAGGCCATGAGCTGGCGTGGATTGCTGAACCGCGTCAGATCGCCCAGTTCCGCGATTACGGTTGCGGCATTGACGAGCGCCATGCCGCGCATCGCCTGCAACGCCATGACCACCGGCGCCAACGACCAGTACGGCAGCAAGGCTTCGATCTGAGCGGTCAGGCGATCACGGCGCGCCATCGCGGCATCGACCGCCTCGATATAATCCTCCAACACCACATGATGGGCCGGCTGCGCAAAGCGCACACCTGCCAGCCAGCGGCGGTGCATCAAGGTCCAGGCCGGGCGGTGATAATGGTGACCGTGACGCAACAGAAAACCCGAAAGCTGCTGGCGGGCGCGTCGCAGGCTGTGCACCGCCGCCAGCCGCGCCCGGACAAGGTCGCGCATCGCCTCGTGCGCCTCGTCCGGAACCCACACCGCCGTCAGCTCGCCCGCCCGATGCAGCTTCGCCAGACTGTTGGCATCGCGCCGGTCGGTCTTGATGCTCTCGCCCGCCCGCCGCGGGATCAGCGATGGGGCGACGACGATGCACTCATGGCCGGCCTGCGTCAGCCAGCGTTGGATGCCGTAGCCGCACGGTCCCGCTTCATAGCAGAACCGGAGATCGACGCCCTCGCCCCCGATCTTGCCGACCAGGCGCCTCAGCGCCGCGGCCGTATTGGCGATCCGGCCGTACTCCCGGACCTCGCCGCGAACGCCGCCATCGGCGAGCGCCACCGAGATCGTCTCCTTGTGCACATCAAGACCTACAAAAATGATACTCTCGTTCATGACCCGTCTCCTATGCATGAGGCTCGGCGCCGGTCAACCCGGCGCAACCCTCGATACCTGCATACTGTGAGACGGGTCACCCCGCACTCAGGCGGACATGTGGTCTAGATCGATATCGGAGGTGCCTCACCGACGAGGACCACTTCACGGGGGCGGATGTGGGCAATAATAATGTTGCTACTCCCCCCTTCTACCGTGGAACGCCCAGGGATTGGTCGGCCTTGGGCGGTTGGTGACCGCTGCCTCCGCAGCGGCCTCCTGCACGCCAGCCGGGCCGCCGCCACACTGATAGCGCCTTTGCACTGCCCGGACGTAGTGCTGCGTCTCCCGGTAGGGCGGAATGCCCCGATAGCGGTCGACAGCCTTCTCGCCGGCGTTGTAGCCGGCCAAAGCATGGGTGAGATTGCCGTCGAAATGGTCCAGCAGCCAACGCAGGTACTTGATGCCGCCGCGGACGTTCTCGGCTGGGTTGAACGGGTCGCTAACACCGAACCGAATGGCTGTGGCAGGAATCAGCTGCATCAGCCCTTGCGCGTTTTTAGGCGATATCGCCTTCGGCTGAAAGTTGGATTCGACGGCGATCACCGCCAAGACGAGGGCCGAGTCGAGACCGTATTTCGGTGCCATGGTGTCGACGAGTGCAGTTACCCACTCGGGCGCTGCGCGGCCGCAGGACCCGCCCAGAGGCGCCCGCAGCGAGCGCTCGCGCCTTGCTTCGATGAGCGCCGCGCGGCTGGTGTCAAGAACGATCTTGCCGTCGGCGTCGCGTCGGATCTTGCCGAGTCGCAGGGTCGAACTGCCTGGCAACCCGACCTCCGCCCGCGCGGCCCCGGTCGTCGCCAAGTCGGTGGTCGCGACCGCGAACCCCATGGCTGCGATCAGGCTGATCCGCTTCGCCCATCGTCCAGCGTACGCCGAGATCTGCCGCATTGTCCTGGGCCCCGTCATCCTCGTGAGTGGCGGCTGGTTAAGACGAGCCGCCTTATCTCCTATCGCGAGAAGTTTACGCGATCCTTGACAGTGTGCAATGATTCCGATGATTCGGGCGATGATTCGGTCCGTTTCGAGCGATGATGGGCCGGTTCCTCGCAGCCAACGGGGCAGCAACGATCGGGTTGGCGGTTGCCCGCGGCGTCAGGGCCGGCGATGCCGCGTTCGATCAACCGCGTCACCAAGTCGACTCGATCGGCGACCGGATAGGTGCGCCAGATCTCGCGCTTCATCGCTTCCGGTGAGCCGCCGCCGTGCAGGCTGATCACCGAGTACCAACCAGCGGTGTCTGAGGCGGTCAAGTCCTCAAGCAGTCGGGCGACGTCGCGCCGCCGTTCGACGGGAACATCAGCCCGGCCGGCAAGGGTCGCCATGATGTCGCCCGACGCTGCCGGGTTATGGTCCTCATCGGGACCAGGTAGGGCGACCACCAATCCCCCGGATACGGTGTGCGCGAGGCGGTGCATATCATAGATCTGGGTGGCGAGCAGCAGCTTGCCGACGTTGGCGAACACCGGCTCCGGCATGACGATCCCAGACGGATCGGCGACGCCGTAAACCGATGCTGCGACGCCGCAGGCGTAGAACCCCTCGACGATCTTGATCGTCTCGACCAGGGAGTCGCGGATGTGACTGGTTGTGTCTGGCGAAAGGCCGTTGGCTTCGCTCATCGCCACGCCCGCGCCGATCAGCAGATCGCCGAAACCGGCGCGGGCGCCGATGCACGTGTGCCGGTGGTGGGTGGCATAGGACGCGGCGAGTGGCCCGGCGAACGCCGACTCGCCCGCCAGGAACACGCGCTCCCAGGGCACGAAAACGTCGTCAAAGTGGAGCACCGCGAGCGATTGCCCGTAGCGGCCGCTGAACACAGCGGCCGGTGTCCCTGGACGTCCGGCGGGACGGGCGATCATCGTCAGGCCTCGGGCGTCTACGGGCACTGCGCAGGCAACGGCGAAGGCGCTATCCTCGGCCCGCATCGCCCGGCAAGGCATCACCAGGATCTCGTGGACATAGGGTGCTCCGGTTACGATCGCCTTGGTTCCGCGAATGACGATGCCGTCCGGCCGGCGCTCGTTGATGTGCACGTAGACGTCGGCATTGGTTTGGGCATGCGGCCTTCGCGATCGGTCGCCCTTGGCGTCGGTCATGGCGACGGCGCAGGTCAGGTCCTCGTCCTGCACCCGATGCAGATAGGCCGTGAGCCGTTGGTGAGAGTCACCGCCGGTCTCCGCCTCCATCGCATACGTGGTCTGGAACAGTGCCGCGAGACCATCGTGACCGAGATAGCGCTGGGCGCAGCCAGTCTCGCGGCAGACGACCCGGACGGCTTCGAGTTTGTAGAGAAGGTCCTGGACGTCGCGATCGAGGTGAATCATCCGGTTAACGTCGCGTCCACTGGTATGTTGGCGGCCGACCATCAGCCGACGCAAGTCCGGCGAGAGGGCGTAGTCATAGGTGAGGCCGATGGCGTTTATCCCAGGGAGGAATGCCGGAGTATCGGCGACGCTTGCGACCGCCTCGCCGCCGAGAAACACCCGTGGCCGGTAGCGGCGCAGCGATTCACGATACTCGATGGAACTCATGAACATGGTGAAGCCTTCCGAAAACGCGGCGCCCGTCAGTCGGCCTGCACGGTTTCGCAGACCACATCTGCACTCTTGGGACTGAACCAATCCAGAGTTCCAGCCAAGGCAACGACGCGGCCGATGATCAGCAAGGTTGGTTGCGCCCCGTCCAATGTCGAGAGCACGGCGGGGAGGGTTGCGAGTGTCGCGATCAGGGTTTGTTGATCGGGGCGGGTACCGTTGATGATGGCTGCGGCTGGCGTGTCGGCGGGCAAGCCGTGTGTGATCAGGCGCTCGCTCAGCCTCGCTAGGCTGGTCCGCCCCATGTAGACGACGAGCGTCGTTGCCGGGTCGGCGAGGCGCGGCCAATCCAGATCCAGCGGCTTATTGTCCCTGGTGTGCCCGGTGACGTAGCGGACTCCGTGGGCGAGGTCACGGTGGGTCAGCGGGATCCCTGCATAGGCGCTGCACCCGGATGCCGAGGTGACCCCTGGTACCACCTCGAAGCGGACGCCGTGTTCGGCGAGGTACACCGCCTCCTCGCCGCCGCGGCCGAAAACGAACGGATCGCCACCCTTCAGCCGGACGACACAACGATGTGAGCGGGCGAGGTGGACGAGCAGCTTATTGATGTCCGGCTGCGGCATGTAGTGGTGGCGCGCCACCTTGCCGGCAAAGATGCGCGTCGTACCCGATGGAATCAGGTCGAGGATGGGCCCCGACACCAGCTTGTCGAAGACCACCACGTCGGCGATGCCGAGCAGCCGTCGCGCCTTGATCGTCAACAGATCGGGGTCCCCTGGCCCGGCGCCAACGATGTAGACGCAACCGGTCCGACTCGCGCTGTCCTGAGTTCGCATCTCTACCTTGGGTATCGCATGTCATCTTTTCCTTTTGGTGGGGAAGCCATCGGGGCGGCGCAAGAGGCGGACGCCGGTGGAGCTTGGCTTCCCGTGCGGAAAGTCCCATAGTCCAAAGTCAACTCCCTCTTCTGAAAGCCTCACCGTCGCTAACATGATTGCCGTCTCCCCATCCGAACTTCGCCGTCGACACACCGCCCTCGCCGTGTGGTTGTTCGCCGTCGCCGCCATGGTGTTTCTGATGGTCATCATCGGAGGCCTGACCCGGCTCACAGGATCCGGCCTGTCCATGGTCGAGTGGCGCCCGGTCACCGGATGGCTCCCGCCCA
>CAZBWP010000201.1:0-5011 GCA_964495295.1 uncultured Rhodospirillaceae bacterium
TCGACCATCACCGGCACCCGCGCGATGTCGGGCTCGGCGGCGACGAGCTGGAGGAAGCGGGTCATCGCCGCCTCGGCGTCCAGCATCGCCTCGTCCATGTTGACGTCGATGATGTTGGCGCCGCTCTCCACCTGGCCGCGGGCGACCTCGACCGCCGCCGCGAAATCGCCGGCGAGGATGAGCTTGCGGAACCTGGCGGAGCCGGTGACGTTGGTCCGCTCGCCGATGTTGCAGAACGAGCGGATCACGAGGCGATTTCGAAGGGCTCGAGCCCGGACAGGCGGAGGCGCTTCGGCACCTCCGGTACCGGGCGGGGCGGCAGGCCGGCGACGGCTTCGGCGATGGCCTGGATGTGCTCGGGCGTGGTGCCGCAGCAGCCGCCGACGATGTTCAGCAGGCCGTGCTCGGCCCATTCGCGCAGTTCCGCCCGCATCTCCTCCGGCGTCTCGTCATAACCGCCGAATTCGTTGGGCAGGCCGGCGTTGGGGTAGGCGGAGATGCGCGTGTCGGCGACCCGCGCCAGCTCGGCCACGTAGGGACGCAGTTGCCTGGCGCCGAGGGCGCAGTTGAGGCCGATGGAGAACGGCCGGGCGTGGCGCATGGAGTTCCAGAACGCCTCCGCCGTCTGCCCCGACAGGTTGCGCCCCGACAAGTCGGTGATGGTGCCGGAGATCATCACCGGCAGACGCACGCCGCGCCGGTCGAACAGCTCGTCAACGGCATAGAGGGCGGCCTTGGCATTGAGCGTGTCGAACACCGTCTCGATCAGGATGATGTCGACGCCGCCGTCGAGCAGCGCCGCCGCGGCTTCACCATAGGCCTCGCGCAGGTCATCGAAGGTGACATTGCGGAAGCCGGGATCGTTGACGTCGGGCGAGAGCGAGGCGGTGCGGTTGGTCGGGCCGATGGCGCCGGCGACGAAGCACGGCCGCTCGGGCGTCGCCGCCGCCTCGGCGGCCTCCCGCGCCAGCCTGGCGCCGGCCAGGTTGATCTCGCGCGCGAGTTCCTCCATGCCGTAGTCGGCCAGCGAAATGCGATTGGCGTTGAAGGTGTTGGTCTCGGCGATGTCGGCGCCGGCGGCGAAATAGGCGGCGTGGATGTCGCGGATGGCGTCGGGCCGGGTGATGTTCAGAAGGTCGTTGTTGCCCTTGAGGTCGCGCGGCCAGTCGGCGAAGCGGTCGCCGCGATAGTCAGCCTCCCCCAGCCCGAGCCGCTGGATCATCGTGCCCATGGCGCCATCCAGGATGAGGATGCGCCGGGCGGCGGCGGCGGCAAAGGCGGCCGACCGCTGCTCCCGGTCCACGCCTGTCATGCCCCGACTCCGGCGCCGACTCCGGCGCCAACTCCGGCGACGGTCCGGTTGGCGGCGCAGGTGTGCACGCCGGGCCGGACGCCGAGCGTGTGGCAGATGGCAAACGTCAGATCGGCGCGGTTGAGGGTGTAGAAATGGAAGCGGCGGACGCCGCCGGCATGCAGCGCGCGACACTGTTCGACGGCCACCGACGCCGCCACCAGCTGGCGGGTTTCCGGGTCACCGTCGAGCCCCTCGAACAGATCGGCCATCCACGCCGGGACCGCCGCGCCGCAGCGCCGGGCGAAGTCGACGACGCGGGCGAAATTGGTGACCGGCAGCACCCCCGGAATGATCGGCACGGTGATCCCGGCGGCGGCGGCGCGGTCGACGAACCGGAAGAAGACGTCGACGTCGAAGAAGAACTGGGTGATCGCCCGCGACGCCCCGGCGTCGATCTTGCGCTTCAGATTGTCCAGATCCGCCGAGGGGCTCGCCGCCTCCGGATGGGTCTCCGGATAGGCGGCGACACTGATCTCGAAGTCGCCAACCCGCTTCAGCCCGGCCACCAGATCGACAGCGTAGGCATAGCCGCCGGGGGTCGGCTGGTAGCGTGTGGCATCCGCCGGCGGATCGCCGCGCAGGGCGACGATGTGGCGGATTCCGGCCTCCCAGTAGGTGCGGGCGATGGCATCGATCTCCTCCCGGCTGGCGCCGATGCAGGTCAGATGGGCGGCCGGCTCGAGCCTCGTCTCGCGGCGCAACCGGACGACCGTGCTGTGCGTGCGCTCGCGCGTGGAGCCGCCGGCGCCATAGGTGACCGAGACG
The DNA here is from genome assembly GCA_964495295.1 of uncultured Rhodospirillaceae bacterium. Taxonomy (GTDB): domain Bacteria; phylum Pseudomonadota; class Alphaproteobacteria; order Rhodospirillales; family Defluviicoccaceae; genus CAZBWP01. The sequence continues at coordinate 2,120 of CAZBWP010000201.1, forward strand.
TAATCCGGCTCCAGTGCCTGCAACCGATCAATGCACCGCCAGAGCGCCTGTTCCATCTTTTCCGTACTCGGCGGAAAAAATTCGAAGGAGACTTCGACGTCACGCGGCAACGGCGAGGCAATGGGCAGTTGGTCCGCCGTCGCCCGGCCTGTTGCACCGTGACCGGCCTCGACGATCGAAACGGTCATCGGGATCGCCTCGTTTTGGTTGCCATCCGGGGGTGGCCGTTATATGGCACGATCGTAAGACGTTGCCAACCTCGCTGCCCGCAACGACATTCCGTCCAGGTCTGTTGCCAAACCGTCACACTCGATCGTGGAGCGGACGGCGGAGCGGGGAGGGCTTTCGATTTAACCACTTGCTGGTTTAGTGTTGGATAGGCTTTACGGGCAACGGTTGCGGCGGCATCGACCGCCCGCCGAGACTGGATCCAAAGAACCCTGGATCCAAAGAACCAAGGAATCCTCGTCACATGAATACTAACGCGGAGATTGTGACTTGATCACCGGCATCGCCCCGCAACCGCGCCGCTGGTCCGGGATCGTGACGGCCGTCGGCCTCGGCGCTCTCGTTGCAACCGCCGGCTGCGCCACCCGACCGGACCCGGTCTCGGATCCCGAAGGCCACGCGGAATTCGTCGAGATCAACGACCCCATCGAGCCCTTCAATCGCGCGGTGTTCGCCTTCAACCAGGGCGTCGATACCGTGCTGCTGACGCCGCTCGGCATCTTTTATCGCGACATCGTGCCGCCGATCATGCAGAAGGGCGTCGGCAATGTTCTCAAGAACATGCGCACGCCGATCGTGCTGATCAACGATCTGCTGCAGGGCAATCCCGATCGCGCCGGAACGACGTTCGCCCGGTTCGTGGTCAACTCCACGGTCGGCCTCGGCGGCCTGATGGACACGGCGAGCAAGCTCGGACTTGAACATCATGACGAGGACTTCGGCCAGACGCTGGCGGTGTGGGGCGTGGGCGAAGGCCCGTTCCTGATGCTGCCCCTGCTCGGCCCGTCGAACCCGCGCGACGCCGTCGGCCGCGCCGTCGACAGCCTGGTGTTCGATCCGTTCGGCTTCCTGTTCGCCCTGGTCTTCGCCGACAGCACCGTCGTTCAGGCGATCTCCTATACGCGGACCGGGCTGATGCTGGTCGAAGCGCGCGCGGTGACCCTCGATCCGCTCGACGAACTCGAACGGTCGTCGCTGGACTTCTACGCGGCGATCCGCAGCGCCTATCGGCAGAATCGTGACTTCCAGATCCGGCAACCCGGCGAAACGCCGGGGCACCCTGACGAAAACTCGAGGTGATGGGACACTCGTAATGACAGGGCACACTCGCATGATGAGGCTACTCTTGATGGTATCGACAGGCGCGCGGTCGGTGCGGATCCGCGCACGAGGCGTGTGCGGGGCCCTTCTGGTCCTCATGCTCGCCGTCGTCGGCGTCGCCGAGGCGCAAGCAATCCAGGACCCGAACGTCCTGATCCGCCAACTCGGCGACGAGACGCTTGCCGTGCTCGACGATACCGCGGCCCCGAAGACCGCGCAGATCGACAGGATGCGATCGGTGTTCCGCCGCTATTTCGCCGTGCCGGAAATCGGGCAGTTCGTGCTCAGCCGCCATTGGCGCCAGGCGACGCCGGAACAACGGACCGAGTACCTGAAACTGTTCGAGGATCTGATCGTCTACGGCTACGCGCGACGGTTCGGGGGCTACGCGGGTGAGCGGCTGGAGATCACCGGCTCCCGCGCGGGCAGCGACGGCGCGACCATCGTGCAATCCCGGGTGGTGCCGCCCGATCGCGCCCGCAGCATCTCCGTCGACTGGCACGTGGAGACCATCGGGGGGCGGTCGCAGATCGCCGACGTGGTCGTCGAAGGGGTTTCCCTGAAGTTGACGCAGCGTTCGGACTTCACGGCCGCCATCCGGCAGCAGGGCGGGGATGTGGCGGGGCTGATCGCGCTGCTGCGCGACAAGACGGCCGACCTCAAGCGCGACGTCGAGGGCTGACGGCCGAGGCTCAGCCGTATTAAAGTCGGGCGGCCGCGACGGTCATCGCCGCCGCGCCGCTTGCCGTGCGCAGCGGGAACCGGGCACCAGCATGAACGTGCTCATTACGGTCGACACCGAGATCGGCCTCGACGTCGACCCGAGGTCGCCGGCGTCGGTCCGCGCCGCGCTGAATGATCGCATCTATGGCGATGTCGCCGGCGGCGAGGTCGGGCTGCGCTATCAGATCGAGACGTTCAACCGGTTCGACCTGAAGGCGGTGTTCTTCGTCGAGGCGCTGTTCGCGTCCGCCGTCGGCCTCGAACCGCTCCGCGAGATCGTCGGTCTGGTGCAGTCCGGCGGCCACGAGGTACAGCTCCACGTCCACAGCGAGTGGCTGCAACGGTACCGGGAACCGGGCTTCGACGGGCGAACCGGCCAGAACCTGTTCTCGTTCAGCGAGGCCGAACAGACCCGGCTGGTCGCCCGCGCCCTCGACAACCTGCGCCAGGCCGGCGCCGAGCGGATCTGCGCATTTCGCGCCGGCAACTACGGCGCCGACCGGGCCACGCTCCGCGCCGTCGCCGCCAATGGCCTGCGCTACGACTCCAGCTACAATTACCCGTACCTCGGCTCGCTCTGCCGGATCGAAACCGCGGCGCCGCTGCGCCAGCCCCAGTGGCTCGAGGGCGTCGTCGAGGTGCCGATCACCTTCTTCGAGGATTATCCCGGGCACGTCCGGCCGACGCAACTCTGCGCCTGCTCGTTCGACGAACTGAGCGCCATGCTGGACCAGGCGGAACGGCAGGGGCGGCCGACATTCGTCATCGTCTCGCACTCGTTCGAACTGCTGAACGCCTCCCGAACCCGCGCCAGTCGCATCCTGCGGCGGCGGTTCGAAA
>CAZBWP010000202.1:0-2915 GCA_964495295.1 uncultured Rhodospirillaceae bacterium
GCCACGGAACTGCGCCTCAAAAGCGGCCTCATCGACCCCGCCGCCGCGATCGCCGCGCTTGACGCGCTCCGCGTCGACTGGCGCGGCGACGCCCTCGAGCACAGGGTGCTGCGGCGGCTCGGCGCGCTCGCCATCGGCGAAGGCCGTTACGCCGAAGGCCTGCGGGCGCTCAGGTCGGCGGCGATGCATTTTTTCGAGGCTCCGGAGGCCGCCGAGGTGGCCGGGGACATGGCCCGCACCTTCGAACAGCTCTACCTCAAGGGCGGTGCCGACGCGCTGCCGCCGCTGCAGGCGATCGCCCTCTACGACGAGTTCCGCGAGCTGACACCGGCCGGCGACGCGGGCAACGAAATGATCCGGCGGCTGGCCGACCGGCTGGTCGCCGTGGATCTGCTCGACCGCGCCGCGGACTTGCTGGAGGACCAGGTGCGGCTGCGCCTCGAGGGCGCGGAGCGCGGCCGCGTCGGCGCCCGACTGGCCTTGATCTACCTGCTGGACAACCGGCCGGAAGCGGCGCTGGCGGCGCTCGCGTCGTCCGCCGATGCCGATGCCGGGGCCGGACGCGCGGGCGCCGAGCCGGCACTGCTCCAGCAACGCGGCCGGCTGCGCGCCCGTGCCCTGATCGAACTGGGCCAGACGGACGAGGCGCTCGCCGCCCTGGCCGATGACGACAGCGTCGAGGCGGATCTGGTGCGGGCGGAGCTTTTCTGGCGGACCCGCGACTGGCCGCGGGCCGGTGAGGCGTTGCAGCGGGTCGCCGCGGCCTCGGGCGCCCAGGCGGGCCAGCCGCTGGACGAACACCAGGCCCGCTTCGTGCTGAACCGTGCCGTGGCGCTCACCCTCGACGGCAACGAGACCGATCTGGCATCATTGCGATCCGCCTTCGGCCCGGCCATGAACGCCACGGCTTACGGCGACGCCTTCCGCCTGATCGCCGCCGGCGAAACCGGGAGCGATGCCGGCCTCGTCGGCGCCCTGGAGCGCGATGTCGCCGCGGCCGAGGGCTTCCAGGCGTTTCTCGCGGTCTACCGGGACCGCCTGCGCACCGGTGGCCTCAGCGCCATCAACTGACCGACGCCGCGCGGCCAACGCCCGCCCGACACCTTTCCCCCGGCTCTTCTCCCGACACTTTTCACTTGAGTCCGTGGGGCTTTTGCTTTATAGGCCCGCGCCTTTGCCGGATCACTACGGACAACTAGGAGGTGTGGATGCCCAAGGATGTGTTCGAAGACGCCACTGCGACGCGGCCGGTCGATGCCGGAGTCACTGTGGGGCCTGATTTCTTTATAGAAAAGGACGGTCTTCGATACGCCGGCGGTCATCTGCTCCTCGATTTGTGGGAGGCGGCCAACCTCACCGATCCGGAGGTGATCGAGCGGGCGTTGTGCGATGCGGCGCGGGCGGCATCGGCGACCATCCTGCATGCGCACTTCCACCAGTTCGGCGAAGGCGGTGGCGTGTCCGGGGTCGTCGTGCTCGCCGAGTCGCATATCAGCATCCACACGTGGCCGGAGCGCGCCTTCGCGGCGATCGACGTGTTCATGTGCGGTGCGTGCGATCCCATGAAGACGCTGCCGGTGATCCGCGAGGCGTTCTCGCCGGGGCGCATTCACCTGTCGGAAAACCGACGCGGTCTGCACACGTGACCTGGTTCAACGAGGCGCTGCACCTGCAGCACGGCTACGGGCAGCGCCTGCAGATCACCCGCGAGGTGCACCGCGAGCGCACCCCGTTTCAGGAGATGCTGATCTTCGACACCCCGCTGTTCGGCCGGGTGCTGACGCTCGACGGCATCGTGCAGACCAGCGAGCGCGACGAGTTCTGCTATCACGAAATGCTGACGCACGTGCCGATGCTGGCGCACGGGCGGGCGCGGCGGGTGTTGATCGTCGGCGGCGGGGACGGTGGCATCCTGCGCGAGGTGCTGCGTCATCCGGTCGAGCGGGCGACGATGGTCGAGATCGACGGCGCCGTGGTGGCGGCCTGCCGCGCGCACATGCCGTCCTTGAGCGACGGTGCCTTCGACGATCCGCGCACCGAACTGCTCATCGATGACGGCATCCGCTACGTCGCCGAGGCGCGCGACGGGTTCGATGTGATCATCGTCGACTCGACGGATCCGATGGGCCCCGGCGAGGTGCTGTTCACCGAGGCGTTCTATGCCGATTGCAAGCGGTTGCTGGGCCCCGGCGGCGTTCTGGTGACCCAGTGCGGCGTGCCGTTCATCCAGGGCGCGGAAGTCACCCACAGCACCGCCCGATTGCGGCCGCACTTCGCCGACGTGGGCTTCTATCTGACCGTGGTTCCCGGCTACATCGGCGGTTACATGACGCTCGGCTGGGCCGCGGACGACCCGGCGCTGCGGCAGGTGCCGGAGGGGACGCTGGCGGAACGGCTGGCGGCGCTGCCGTTCCAGCCCAGGTATTACGCGCCGGCGGTGCATCGGGCGGCGTTCGTCCTGCCGCCATTCATCGAGACGCTCTCCCGCGCCTGAGGCGGCCGGCGCCGCCGCCTCAGCCCGGGACGACGGGGACCTGGCGCGAGGCGCCGCCGGCATCGTCGCCGCGCGGCAGGACGATGGTCAACAGCCCGTTGTCGAAGCTCGCCGCGACGCGCTGGCGATCGACCTGGGGCGGAATCCCGAACACCCGGCGGAACGTCCCGTAGCGGCGCTCGCGCAGGTGCAGGCGCGTCGTCTCGTCGATCTCGCCCTCGTCCTTGACGCCGGAGACAATGATGCTGTCGTCGGTCATCGCCACCTCGACATCGTCGCGCGCCAGCCCCGGCAGTTCGATGGTGAGTTCGAACCCATCGGGACGCTCCGTCAGATCGGCCGGCGGCCGGATCGCGTCACCGCCGCCGATCTCCAGTTCGACCCGGCCGAAGGCATTGTGACCGGCGCCGCGCCACCGCAA
>CAZBWP010000202.1:3015-5007 GCA_964495295.1 uncultured Rhodospirillaceae bacterium
TCCAGCACGCGATCGATCTCGGTGCGCAACATGACGAACGACTGCTCGAGGGCGAGCGGTGCCGGCGGGGCGTCGCCGCCGGCCGGGCGCTTCAGGTCCTTTCCCATGACGCTTTCCTCTCCCAAGGTGGGTTGCCGGAGCGGCGGCGTCCCGCTGCGCCGCCGCAACCGGAGTCTCCAGATGAAATTTTTATAGCAAACTCATGGGCCGGAGGCCCGAGCGAAATCAGCTCGCGATCAGCCGCCGAAACTGCGCACCAGGCTGCCGACCACGAGATACCAGCCGTCGACCAGGACGAAGAATATGATCTTGAACGGCAGCGCGATGATCACCGGCGGCAGCATCATCATGCCCATGGACATCAGCACCGAGGCGACGACCATGTCGATGACCAGGAACGGGACGAACACGAGGAAGCCGATCTCGAAGGCCCGGCGCAGCTCGCTCACCATGAACGCCGGGATCAGCACCCGGGTCGGCGGCGTGCCGGCAACCGCGTCGTCGTCCAGGTCGGCCATGTCGATGAACAGCGCCAGGTCCTGCTCCCGCACGTGGCTCATCATGAAGCTCTCGATCGGCGCCAGGGTCCGCTCGAACGCCTCGCGCTCCTCGATCTCGCCGTCCATCAACGGCCGGATGCCGGCTTCGTAGGACTGTTCGAGCGTCGGCATCATCACGAACAGCGTGAGGAACAGGGCGAGACTGACCAGCACCTGATTGGGCGGCGTCTGCTGCGTGCCCAGTGCCGCGCGGACGAACGACAGCACGACGACGATGCGGGTGAACGACGTCACCATCACCAGGATCGAGGGGGCGAGGCTCAGCACCGTCAGCAGCGCGATCAGCTGCACGATGCGGCCCGTCGCCGCCCCGTCGTCGGCGCCGACGTCGAGCGACAGCGTCTGGGCCGACGCCGGATCGACCAGGGCGACCAGGGCAACCAGGGCGGCGGCGGCGGCGAGCAGGCCCGCGGCGAACGATGGGCAGCGCCAGCTCATGACGGCCGCTCCGCGCCGGTGCCCGGATTGGTGGCGGACCTGACCGCCGCCGCGAAGCCGGACACCGGCGCCGCGATGGCGGTCTCGACGACGGTTTCCGATCCGGCGCCGAGCACGAGCAGGTGTTCGGTGCCGTCCCGCCGGACCAGGACGAGGCGACGGCGACCATCGATCGCCAGGCTCTCGACGACCGCCAGGCGGCGCTGCCCGCGCGTCGCCGGCAGCGCGCCGCCGAGCCCGAGCCGCCGGGCGACGAGCGCGAGCACGCCGATCAGGGCCAGGACGAACACCAGCGCCAGCAGGAACTGCGCGTAGGTGCCGATATCGAAGCTCATCCGTCCCTCCCCGCCTCGGGCCCGGCGATGGGGGGCGCCGCCGGCGGCGGCAGCGTGCCGTTGGCCCGATAGACGTGCACCAGGATTTCGGCGACCGCGGCAAAGGCGGCGACCGGGATGTCGGCGTCGATATCGACCGCGGCGAGCAGCTCGGCGAGGTCGGCGTCCTCGCGCACCTTGACGCCGTTGGCGAAGGCGATGGCGAGGATCTGCTCGGCGATGGCGCCGTGACCGCCGGCGACGACCTGTGGCGGCCGCTCGCTGGCGAGGTCGTAGCGGAGCGCCACGGCGACGGCGCGGTCGCCCGGACGTGGGCCCTCGGGGGCGGCGGACATGGGCATCTTCCCGTTGCCTCGAACGCCCGGACTCTGGTCCCCGTATGGCTAACGAAGGGTAAACGCCGGGGGCACCGGAGTCCGTTTTTGCCGGGCCCGCGATGGCAGGGCGGCGTTATTTGCCCATGCCGGGCGCCCCCGCGGTCGGGGCTGTGGCCACGCCGCCGGTCCGGCCGGCCAGCCATTCGGCGAGCGAGGCCTCCCAGATGGCGTAGCCCCGTTGGCTCATGTGCAGCGGATCGTGATCGTAGCAGGCGAAGAGGTCGGCAATGCCACGGCCGATCATCCGGCGCGTGATATCCAGGTAGTGCACGTCGACGCGGG
>CAZBWP010000203.1:0-2756 GCA_964495295.1 uncultured Rhodospirillaceae bacterium
GCGGCGGCGCATCCCGACGTCGGCCTGCTCGGCTGCGAGCCTTACGTCAACGGGGTCGCCGCCCTGCTCGCCCGCATCGAGGACGAAGGCCTCGGCAACGTGCGGATCTTCGACGACGACGCCCGGCTGCTGCTGCCGGGCCTCGCCGACGCCAGCATCGCCCGAACCCTGGTGATGTTTCCCGACCCCTGGCCCAAGGCGCGGCATGCGGCGCGACGGTTCGTCGGTCGCGACAGCCTCGATGAGCTGGGGCGGATCATGGTCGACGCCGGCGACCTGCTCGTGGCGACCGATCACCCGGTGATGGTGCGATGGGCGCTGCAGCACGGCAGCGGCCATCCGGCCTTCGCCTGGTGCGCGCGGCGGCCCGCCGACTGGCGCGAGCGGCCCGAGGACGCGGCGCCGACGCGCTACGAGGAGAAGGCGCGAGAGCGCGGCGCCGCCTGCGTCTACCTGCGGTTTCGGCGTAAACCCCGGCCCCCGGCGTGAATGCGGCGGAAATGCGCCTTGTGCGAAGCGCCCGGATGGCTATATTCCACGGTATTCGTCCCGCAGGGCGATGTCTCGTTGAACCCCGACGACGGGTTTGATGGGGCGGGCTTTACGGCCCGCCTTTTTTTATTTTGGGAGAGTTCGAGGACGAATGGCGGATGCGCTGGAGCGCCGGATCGAAAGCCTGATCTCACCGACGATGGAGTCGATGGGCTATGGTCTCGTCCGGGTTCGGCTGTTCGGACAGCAGCGGCTCCGCCTGCAGGTGATGATCGAACGCCTCGATGAGGCGCCGCTCGACGTCGACGACTGCGCCGAGGCCAGCCGGGCCATCTCGGCCGTGCTGGACGTGGACGATCCGATCGTCGGCAGCTATACGCTGGAGGTCAGTTCGCCGGGCATCGACCGGCCCCTCGTCCGCCTTGCCGACTTCACGCGGTTTGCCGGCTTTGCCGCCAAGATCGAGTTGGATGCGCCGATCGACGGCCGCCGCCGCTTCGCCGGACGGCTCGTGGGTGTCAACGAAGATGCGGTCAAGCTGACCACGGAAACCGGCGAGGTCGCGTTGCCGTACGAGCGGATCGCCAAGGCGAAGCTCGTGCTGACCGACGATCTGCTCGCCGCCAGCGCCGCCCGACCTCAGGAAACGACACGGTAGACCATGAACGCGACGACCACCGACACCGACCTGGTGCATGCGCGACCGGAGCTTTTGCAGGTCGCCGAAACCGTAGCCCGCGACAAGAACATCGACCGCGAGGAAGTGCTGGAGGCCATGGAACAGGCCATCCAGAAAGCCGGGCAGTCGAAGTACGGTCGCGAGCACGATATTCGCGCCACCATCGACCGGCACTCCGGCGAGATCTCGCTGGCCCGCTACCTTCAGGTGGTCGAGCAGGTCGAGAACGAGGCGACCGAGTTGACCCTGGCGCAGGCCGAGCGGCGCAAGCCGGACGCGAAGGTCGGCGACGTGATCGTCGATCCGCTGCCGCCCATCGATTTCGGCCGCATCGCCGCCCAGTCGGCGAAACAGATCATCGTCCAGAAGGTGCGGGACGCCGAGCGCAAGCGGCAGTTCGACGAATTCAAGGACCGGATCGGCGACATCGTGAACGGGCTGGTCAAGCGCATCGAGTTCGGCAACGTCGTCGTCGACCTCGGCCGCGCCGAGGCGGTGCTGCGCCGCGAGGAGGCGATCCCGCGCGAGCACTTCAACAACGGCGACCGGGTGCGCGCCTACATCCTCGATGTGCGCGAGGAACCGCGCGGTCCGCAGATTTTCCTGTCGCGGACCAATTCAAAGTTCATGGCCAAGCTGTTCGCCCAGGAAGTGCCGGAAATCTACGAGGGGATCATCGAGATCAAGGCGGTGGCCCGCGACCCGGGCTCCCGGGCCAAGATCGCGGTGTATTCGCACGAATCGTCGATCGATCCCGTCGGCCCCTGCATCGGCATGCGCGGTTCCCGCGTGCAGGCGGTGGTCGGCGAGCTGCAAGGCGAAAAGATCGATATCATTCAGTGGTCGTCGGATCCGGCGACATTCGTCGTCAACGCCCTGGCCCCGGCCGAGGTGGCCAAGGTGGTGATCGACGAGGACGCGAGCCGGATCGAGGTGGTCGTGCCCGACGAGCAGCTCAGCCTGGCGATCGGGCGGCGCGGCCAGAATGTTCGGCTCGCCTCGCAACTCACCGGCTGGGACATCGCCATCCTCACCGAAGACCAGGAATCCCATCGCCGCACCGAGGAGTTCCGCGCCCGTTCGCAAACGTTCATCGATGCCCTGAACGTCGACGACGTGATCGCCCACCTGTTGGTCACCGAGGGCTTCACCTCGGTCGAGGAGGTCGCCTACGTGCCGATCGAGGACCTGAGCGAGATCGAGGGGTTCGACGAAGAGATCGCCGAAGAGCTGCGGGATCGCGCGCTCCAGTTCCTGACCCAGCGCGACGAGGAGTTGACGCGCCGGCGGATCGAACTCGGCGTGGATGACACGCTGGCGGCGCTCGGCGGCCTCGACCCGGCGACTCTGGTGGCGCTCGGCGAGCAGGGCGTCAAGACACTCGACGACCTCGCCGACCTTGCGGGCGACGAGTTGCTGGAGATCGCCCCCGCCGGAAGCATGACCCTGGAGCGCGCCAACGAGATCATCATGGCTGCCCGCGCCCACTGGTTCCCCGACGACGCCCCGGGGGTGGCCGATGCCGCCGCTCCGGCGGTTGCCGATGCCGCCTCCCCGGCGGTTGCCGATGCCGCCTCCCCGGCGG
>CAZBWP010000203.1:2856-4989 GCA_964495295.1 uncultured Rhodospirillaceae bacterium
CCGGCGGTTGCCGATGCCGCCTCCCCGGCGGTTGCCGATGCCGCCTCCCCGGCGGGGCCCGACCGCCAGGACGGAGAGGCGTGAGTGACGCAGGCGACGGCGACCGACGCGCCCGATCGCGCCAGTCCACGGCGCCGCTGCCTCGCCGGCGGCGGCGTGCAGGACAAGGCCGGCCTGATCCGGTTTGTCGTCGGCCCCGATGACACCATGGTCCCGGACGTGGACGAGCGGCTGCCCGGTCGGGGATTTTGGTTGAGCGCCGATCGGGATATGCTTAAGAAGGCCTGCGCGAAGAAGCTGTTCGCCCGAGCCGTGCGCGCGCCAGTCCACGTTCCCGTCGATCTGGACGGTCGGGTCGAAGACCTGCTGGTCCGGCGCTGCCAAGGCCTGATCGGCTTGGCGCGGCGCGCCGGCCAGGTGGTGTTCGGGTTCGAGAAGGTCCGCGGCTGGCTCGCCGAGGGCCGCGCCGGTGTTCTCGTCGAAGCGTCGGACGGTGCGCCAGGATCCCGACGCAAGCTCGGGGCGACGGATCCCCGCATCCGCTGGGTCACCGTGCTGAACAGCGACGAGCTGGGTGCGGCGGCCGGGCGGGAACGGGTCGTGCACGCGGCGATCGCGGCGGGATCCATGGCCGATCGATTGTGCCGCGAGGCTGGCCGCCTCGCCGGGTTTCGCAAAACGGCGCCGGCCGCGGCCAGCGACGAGACAGTTTTTCCACGAGGTCAATGAAGCGTTGAGGCATGAGCGACGGTAACGACACGACGAACAAAGGCAAGACGCTCGGCCCCCGCAAGCTCGAGTTGAAAAAGACCGTCGAGTCCGGTCAGGTTCAGCAGAAGTTCGCGCACGGCCGTTCGAAGATGGTGCGGGTCGAGGTCAAGAAGCGGCGGACCTACGCATCGGACGAACTCGGTCGTCTTGCCAAGGTGGCGAGCGAGGGTGAGCCCGGGGGCCGGCGCGGCGGCGCCGTGCGCGGCGCCGCGCCCGCCAACCTGACCAACGAGGAAAAGGCGGCGCGGGCCCGCGCCCTGCAGGATGCCATCCGGGCGGACGAAGCCGCCGATCTCGACGTTCTCGAGATGGAGGAGGCGCCGACCGCCGAGCCGCTGGAGCAGGAACCGGCGGGCGAGGGCGTGGAGCCTGAACCTGCCGAGACCGAGGCGATGACAGCGCCGGGAGAGCCCGTGCCGGGCGAAACGGTCCCGGGCGAAGCGGTGCCGGGTGAAACGGTATCGGGCGAAGCCGTATCGGGTGAAGCGGTCCCGGGCGAGACCGCTCCGACGGTGGCGGCCGAAGCCGCACCCGCGGAGCAGATCGACGCAGAGATGCGCGAACCGGCGGCCCCGGTCGAAGGCGCGCCGGCGGAGGAGCCCGCCGCCGCGGCAGCGGCGCCCAGGGCCCCGGCCAAGCCGGCCCCCACGGCGCGCGACCGCGCGGCGGTGGCCGAACCGGACGCGGAGTCCGAGGCTCGGGCCCGCGGCCGCAAGACGGTCAAGGCCGATCCCCGGCGGGCCGCCGCCACGCCGCGGCGCGGCGGCGATCAGCGTCGCCAGTCGGGCAAGCTGACGGTCTCTGAAGCGCTGACCGATCGCGGCGAGGAGCGCGTGCGGAGCCTGGCGGCCCAGCGCCGCGCCCGCATGAAGGAAAAGATCAAGCAACAGATGTATGGCGCCGAAGCGCTGAAGGTGGTGCGCGACGTGATCATTCCCGAAACCATCACGGTTCAGGAACTGTCGAACCGCATGGCCGAACGCAGCTCCGATGTCATCAAGAAGCTGTTGAACATGGGGGTCATCGCCACGCTCAATCAGGCGATCGACGGCGATACCGCCGAACTGCTGGTCAATGAGTTCGGTCACAACTCCAAACGGGTCAGTGAGGCCGATGTCGAGATCGGCCTGAAGGGGGCGGTCGACGCGACCGAGGCGCTGCAAACCCGGCCCCCCGTAGTGACGGTCATGGGGCACGTCGATCACGGCAAGACCTCGCTGCTGGATGCGCTGCGGAAGACCGACGTGGTCGCCCACGAGGCGGGCGGCATCACCCAGCACATCGGCGCTTACCAGATCACCGTGCCGCAGGGCGGCAAGATCACGTTCATCGACACGCCCGGCCACGCCGCCTTCACGCAGA
>CAZBWP010000204.1:0-4969 GCA_964495295.1 uncultured Rhodospirillaceae bacterium
AGCAGCGCCAGCACCGGCGCGGCGATGATCAGCGGCACCGCCGTGGTCAGCCAGTGGGCGGCGATCTTGGCGGCGACGACGGCCTCGAGCGGCATCGGCAGCAGCGCCAGCCCCTCCAGGCTGCCGTCCTCCCAGTCGATCTGGAACAGCCGCTCCAGCGACAGCATGGCGGCGAGCAAGGCGGCGACCCAGATGACCCCGGCGGCGATGCGCGCCAGCACGGCCGGCTCAGGGCCGACGCCGAACGGAAACAGGACGACGGCGAGAACGAAGAAGACGACCGCCATCAGGCTGTCCATCCCCAGCCGCAGCGCCAGCCGGAGATCGCGAGAGACGAGGGCGGCGATGCCGCTCAGCACGGCACCAGGCCGTCATCGCTGGGCGTGAACGCCGCGAGATCGAGGACCGTGGCACTGTCCGGATCGCCGCCGCCGTGCAGCGACAGGACGACCATGCCGCCGGCGGCCCGGTGCGCCCCAATGGCTTCGTCGAGCCGGGCGACGGCATCGGCATCGAGGGCGGTGCGCGGTTCGTCCAGCAACCACAGCGGTGCCGGCGCGACCAGGACCCGCGCCAGTGCCACCCGCCGCCGCTGGCCGGCGGAGAGATAGCGCCCGGGGACGTCGGCCAAGTGGTCGATGCCGAGCCGCGCCAGTGCGTCGCCCGCGCCGTCGCCGGCGTGCCGTCGCGACAGGCCGGAGAGTCGGCCCCAGCCGGCGAGCTGCTCATGGACGGTGAGCACCGGTTTCACGGCGTCCAGGTGGCCGACGTAATGGACGCGGCGCCGGTGCGCCTCGGGATCGTCGCCGACGTCCGCGCCGTTCCATGAGAGTACGCCATGCGCCGGCCGGGCGAGGCCGGCCATCAGCCGCAGCAGGCTGGACTTGCCGCTGCCGTTGGGGCCGCGCAGCACCAGCGCACCGCCGCCGGTCACGCGACAGGCGAGGCCGGCGAACACCAGCCGCTCGCCGCGGACGCAGGCCAGCTCCGACGCGGCGAATTCAGCCATCGACCACCGGCATTCGGGGATCGGCACCCTCAATCGTAGCGGCGGGCGTCTTCGATCACCCGGCCGTCGTTCGGCAGGCTGCCCGGCGCCGCGATTTCGACACGGCCCCTGAGCTTGCAGACGGCCTGCACCGTCTCGGCGATCGCCACCGGGTCGATCTCGGCCGCCTCGCAGCGCAGCAGCATGACATCCGTTCCGTCTTCCTGGGTGACCACCAGGCGGGCGCGGATGATCTCGGGGTGACGCCGGACCACCTGGGCGATCTGGCTCGGGTGAACGAACATGCCCTTGACCTTGGTCGTCTGGTCGGCACGACCCATCCAGCCCTTGATCCGCATGTTGGTGCGCCCGCACGGGCTGACGCCGGGCAGAACGGCGGAGAGGTCGCCGGTGGCGAAACGCACCAGCGGATAGTCGCGATCGAAGGTGGTGACGACCACCTCGCCCACCTCGCCCTCGGGCACCGGATCGCCGGTGCCGGGCCGGACGATCTCGACGATCACCCCTTCGTCGACGACGAGGCCTTCCAGGGCCGGCGTCTCGTAGGCAATCAGTCCGAGATCGGCGGTGGCATACCATTGCAGCACGAAGATGCCGGCGGCTTTCAACTCGGCGCGCAGGCTCGCCGGCAGCGCCTCGCCGGCGACACTCGCCCGCTGGAGACTGGAGACATCGGCCTCCATCTCCCGCCCCTTGTCCAGCAGCACGCGCAGGAACGAGGGGGTGCCGGCGTAGGCGGACGGCCGGAGGTCGGCGACGGCGCGCACCTGCAACTCGGTGTTGCCGGTGCCGGCGGGGAAGACGGCCGCGCCCAAAGCATGGGCGCCGCTCTCGACCATCGCGCCGGCCGGGGTCAGGTGGTAGGCGAACGCGTTATGGACGAGGTCGCCGGGGCGGACCCCGGCGACGTGCAGCGCGCGCGCCGTCCGCCAGGGGTCGCGGCCATGGCCTTCGGCGTCATAGATGGGCCCCGGCGACTGGAAGACGCGGCGCAGCCGCCCCGGCGGTGTCGCCGTCAGCCCGCCAAACGGCGGTGCCGCGCGTTGCAGATCGATCATCTCGCTCTTGCGGGTGACCGGCAGCGCGGCGAGGGCGGCTCGCGTGGTCACGGCCTGCGGCTCGATGTCCTTGAGCACCTGGGCATAGTGGGGTGCGTGGTCGCGGGCATGGGCGATCTGGTCCGGCAGGGCCGCCATCAGCGCCCGTTCCCGCGCCGCGGGATCACGGATCTCCAGGTCGTCGAAGTGCTCGGTCTCCACGGTCTCCCCCCGATGTTGCGTCGGCCAGAGCGGCGTCTAGGCCCGGGCGCCGTCTACAGCCAGCGCTTGCGACGGCGATAGTGTTTGACGTCGCGGAAGCTCTTGCGGCCGCTGGTGCTGAGGCCGAGGTAGAACTCCTTGACGTCTTCGTTCTCGCGCAGACTTTCCGCGTCGCCGTCCATCACGACCCGGCCGTTTTCCAGGATATAGCCGTACTTGGCGTACTTCAGCGCCACCATGACGTTCTGCTCGGCGATCAGCAGACTGACGCCCTCCTGCCGGTTCAGCGTGTCGACGATGCCGAAGATCTCGGCGACCAGCTGCGGCGCCAGCCCCATGGACGGCTCGTCGAGCAGCATCATCCGCGGCTTGGCCATCAGCGCCCGGCCGATGGCGATCATCTGCTGCTCGCCGCCCGACGTGTAGCCGGCCTGCGACGAGCGCCGCTCCTTGAGGCGTGGAAAGTAGTGGTAGACCTTTTCGAGCTCGGCGCGGATCGCCGCCCCGCCGTCCCGCCGCAGGTAGGCACCGGTGAGCAGGTTCTCCTCGACGGTCAGGTGCTCGAAGACGTGGCGTCCTTCCATCACCTGGATGACACCACGCGCCACCAGTTCCGAGGGGTTGAGCTTGTCGACGCGCTGTCCCTGGAAGTGGATGGCCCCCTTGGTCACATCCCCCCGCTCGGTGCCGAGCAGGTTGGAGATGGCCTTGATGGTCGTCGTCTTGCCGGCCCCGTTGGCTCCGAGGAGGGCGACGACGCCCCCCTCGGGAACCTCAAGGGACACGCCCTTCAACACCAGGATGACCCGATCGTAGATCACCTCGATGTTGTTGACGGTGAGCAACGCTCCGTTGGCGTCTGGCATCGTCGGGCGCTCCGGCGGCGTTTCGGCTCAGGAGCCGCAGTCGGACCCGAGGGACATGCCCTTGCGCACCTCGATGTTGTTCTCCTGGGCGTACTTGGCCGCGGAGTCCTCGATCATCGGTCGCACGATGGACGTATCCGCCTGGATCCAGTCGGTGATGACTTCCCACTTCTCGCCGTTCCATTGCTGGAACTTGACGGAGCCACCGCCCTCGTGGTCGACGCACGACACCTTGAGCGGCTGCATCAGGTCCTCGGCGCCGAGCTCCTTGATCCGCTCGGGGGTGATATCGAGGTTTTCCAGGCCCCAGCGCATCTCGGCGCCGGTGATCGGCCGCTTGCCGAACTTCTCCTGGGCGGTGCGGACCGCCTCGGCGGTGACGATGCCGTGGATGATGCCACGGTTGTAATAGATCGAGCCGACGCGGTTGGTGTCGATGTTACCCTTGCCCTTGTCGTGCACGTGCTTGATGACGTCCTGAATCACCGGGAAGTCGGTGCCGCCGGGATGGAAGCCCGCGGCGATGAAGCCCTTGGCCGCGTCGCCGGCCGGGACCATGTCCTCCTCGGCGCCACTCCACCAGACGCCGACCATCTTGTCGCGCGGGACGCCGACCCGGGCCGCCTCCTTGATGGCGGTCGGGTTCATCACCCCCCAGCCGCGCAGGATCACCCAGTCGGGGTTGTAGCGCCGCGACAGGTCGAGCCACACGGCCTTCTGTTCCAGCCCCGGATGCGGCACCGGATAGTGCTTCACTTCGAAGCCGTACATCTCCGCCTGCTTGTCGAGGATCGGAATCGTTTCCTTGCCGTAGCTCGACTCATGATAGACGTGGGCGATTTTCTTGCCCTTCAGGTTCTCCATCCCGCCTTCTTGTTCGCCGATGAACTTGATCTTCGTCGTGTTCTGGCTCCAGTAGTTGGTGATCAGCGGGAAGATCCACGGGAACACCCGGCCGTCGGCCGCGTCGGTGCGGCCATAGCCGATGGTGGCGATCGGCATCTCGTCCGCCGCGGCGCGATCGAGCAGCTGATAGGTGATGCCGGTGCTGAGCGGGTGCATGACGGTGCCGCCGGTCGGGCCCTTGCCCTTCAGTCGCTCGTAGCACTCGACGCCGCGGTCGGGGCTGTAGGCCGTCTCGCACTCCTCCCAGGTGAACGTGACGCCGTTGATGCCGCCGTCGCGCTCGTTGAGCATGGCGAGATAGTCCTCGAAGCCGCCGAAGATGCCCGATCCGCCGGCCGCATAGGGGCCCGTGCGATAGGCCAGCATGGCGATGAACTGTTCGTCGGCGGCCACCTGCCCGGGGGCGCTGGTCAGGCCGACGGCGGCGAGGGTCGCCGCCATGACGAGTTGTTTGCCGAACTTCATCTGGATAGTCCTCCCGTACGGTTGTTTAGCGACGATCGAAAAACCCTACACTTTCATTCCCTATCCGACACTTCGCCGTTTCCTGTTTCAATAGGGGAACGGCCAAACCCGCAGCTTGCGCTTGGCAATCTGCCAGAGTCGCGCGAGCCCGTGGGGCTCGACGATCAGGAAGAAGACGATGGCGCCGCCGAAGACGATGAGCTGGATGTTGGAGAGGGTATCCGCCGGCAGCGTGCCGCCGAACATCGACGCCGCAACGATGTTCAACAGCACCGGCACCAGGACGATGAACGCGGCGCCGAGGAACGAGCCGAGGATGCTGCCGAGTCCGCCGATGATGATCATGAACAGCACCTGGAACGAGCGCTCCAGCCCGAACGCCTCGGTGATGGCGCTGCCGACGAACGTGAACACGTAGAGCGCGCCGGCGACGCCGCAGAAGAAGGAGCTGACGGCAAAGGCCG
>CAZBWP010000205.1:0-4960 GCA_964495295.1 uncultured Rhodospirillaceae bacterium
AGGACGGTCGCGTCGGCCACTACCAAGTGGTGCTCAAGGTCGGCTTCCGCCTGGACACCTGAGCGTGTGATCCGGAGCGAGTGAGCCGGTCTCGCCAACGCATGCCGGCGGGCCTTGGGACCCGCCGGCGCTTTCTGGGGAAGGGACGGTGAGGTGGTCGGGGCCGGTCAGAACGGCAATGGCGACGTCGAAACACCCGGCACCCGGCAGTCGCCGGTCGTATACATGCTCTGCAGGGTGCATGTATACCACATGGAAACAGTCAGGTTTCCGTCGTCGCACTGGGGCGGGCGCCCCTCAATGACGACGCTCGGCGAATGCCGGCCAACCTTGTAGTGGTGGAAATCCTGCAGATCGGTGAGCTGGATGCCGTGGCGAGCAAGCGTCTGTTCGAACTCTTGCTGACATCCGATCCCAGTCACTTGTGCAAGGGCGGGGCCGGAGGTTGCCATGAGGGCGAGTCCCAGTGCGGCAGCAACTAGCTTTTTCATCCTGTTCGCTCCTTTCAGGCGTGGCGAGAAAGTACAAGCGTGGTGGGTTACGCTTGCACTGTGGCGAGCCTAAAAAAAGCCGCGGCTTTCGACATTGACATAGGTTAATCAGAAGAAACGGGGCCACCAGGGGCTCGGATCCGAGCGATAGTGACGGGCGTCGCCACGTCGATGCCAGTCTCGGCGGGGGCGCCAACCTCGGCGAGGGCGGCTGGGCGCCGCGGCCCAAGGGGCGCAACGCCGGTGGCGGGAGAAAACTGGTCGGAGTGAGTGGATTCGAACCACCGACCCCCGCCTCCCGAAGACGGTGCTCTACCAGGCTGAGCTACACTCCGAACCAATGGCTCGCGTTGTATAGCGCGTCCGGCGCCGCAGCCGCAAGCCGGCATCGCGCCGGCGGGTCAGGAGGCACAAGCCGGCATCGCGCCGGCGGGTCAGGAGGCACAAGCCGGCATCGCGCCGGCGGGTCAGGAGGCGCAAGCCGGCATTACGCCGGCGGGTCAGTAGGCGCGTTCGACGCAGAAGTCGACGATCTCGCTGAGAATGGCGCGCTCGCGGCCCGGTGGAAACGCCCCGAGCGCCTCGACCGCCGCCGCGCCGTAGGACCGCGCCCGGTCGACCGCCTCGGTCAGCGCCCCGTGGGCTTCGAGCAGGGCGATCGCGTGATTGAGGTCGTCCGGCGTCTGCTCCATGTCCTCGAGGGTGCGCCGCCAGAACGCCTTTTCGGCGGCGTCGCCGCGGGCGAAGGCGAGCACCACCGGCAGCGTCATCTTGCCGTCGCGGAAATCGTCGCCGATCGACTTGCCCAGCGTCGCCTGCCGCGCCGAGTAGTCGAGCACGTCGTCGACGAGTTGGAAGGCGATGCCGAAGTTCAGGCCATAGGCGTTGAGCGCGGCGGCTTCGGCGTCCGGCCGATCGGCGACGACGGCGCCGATTTCACAGGCGGCGGCGAACAGCGCCGCGGTCTTGGCGCGAATGACGTCGAGATATTCCGCCTCGTCGGTGGCCAGGTTGCTGGTGGTCATCAGCTGCATGACCTCGCCCTCGGCGATCACCGAGGACGCCCGCGACAGGATCGAGAGCACCCGGAGCGAGCCGTCCGCCACCATCAGCTCGAACGACCGGCTGAACAGGAAATCGCCGACGAGCACGCTCGCCTTGTTGCCGAACACCGCGTTGGCCGAGGCCAAGCCGCGGCGCAGGTCGCTGTCGTCGACCACGTCGTCGTGCAGCAGCGTCGCCGTGTGGATGAACTCGACACAGGCGGCGAGGCCGATGTGCCGCGTGCCCCGATAGCCGCACAGCTTCGCCGACGCCAACGTCAGCATCGGCCTGAGCCGCTTGCCACCGGCCGCGACCACATGCCCGGCCAGCTGCGGAATCATCGCCACCGGACTGGCCATGCGGTGGACGATCGTCTCGTTCACCGCCGCGAGATCGTCGTCGACGAGAGCGCTGAGCGCATCCAGTGACGGTTGGCGGTGACCCGCAATCTTAGATCCCGAAGCGCCTTCCACGTCCGCTCCTTGTTTTTTTGGCGACGCAAGCTTGACCATGTGTCCCGCTATTCAGACCATAGGAATGGCAGCGCTTGTCGGTCAAGTCCGCTGCGGGAGACGGCAACCATCGCCGCGCGTCTCGGATGACACTGATGATCGAACTGCTCCGCACCCAGGATCCTGTCCTTCTCGGCTGGCTGGAGAGCCGTTTCGGCGAGGCCGGCATTGCCGTTGTCGTCTTCGACGCCCACACCAGCAGTCTGTACGGGGGCGCGCTGGACGCCATCACCCGGCGGGTCATGGTCGACGAGGCGGACATCGCCCGCGCCCGTCTGATATTGGCCGAAGCGGAGCGACTCGCCAATGGCTGATGGTGGCGGGACGGATGACCGGCTGCTCGGCGGGCGGGTCCGCCTCCGCCAGCCGGCGCGGGGCTTGCGCACGGCCGTCGATGCGGTGTTGCTGGCCGCCGCGGTGCCGGCCCGGGCGGGCGAGTGCGTGCTTGACGTGGGCACCGGAGTCGGCCCGGCGGCGCTCTGCCTCGCCCTCCGCATCGACCGGATCAGCGTCACCGGGCTGGAGGCCGACCCGGCGACAGCCGACCTCGCCCGCGCCAACGTCCTCGCCAACGATCTCGCCGCGCGGGTCCGCATCCTCACCGGCGACCTGCTCGCCGCGCCCGAGGCGCTGGCCGGCGGGAGCTTCCACCACGTCATGGCCAATCCGCCGCACCTGACGGCCGACCGCGCCCGGCCGTCGCCGCATCCGGACCGTGTCCGGGCCAGCATCGAAGGCGCGGCGGACCTCGCCGCGTGGGTGGCCTTCGCGACGCGCATGGCCCGCAGCCGCGGCACGGTGACGCTGATCCACCGTGCCGACCGCCTGGACCACGTGCTGGCGGCGCTCGCCCGCGGCTGTGGCGACATCCGCATCTTCCCGCTGTGGCCCGGCGCCGGCGGACGCCCCGCCAAGCGCGTCATCGTTTCCGGGCGGCGGGGCAGCCGGGGCCCCGTCCGCTTGCTGCCGGGGCTGGTCCTGCACGACGCGGCGGGCGGCTACACCACGGCCGCCGAGGCGGTGCTCCGCGGCGGTGCCGCGCTCTCCCTGGACGAAGCGCCTTGACGCCGCGGCTTTGCGGTCCGACATGGCGGCGACAACGGTGATCGGAGATCCCATGAGTTTTGCACGACTGCTTGGCCGGATCAGCGGCGGCCGCTGGGGCGATCGGCCACCGCTCGTCACGGTCGTTCGATTGACCGGGGTGATCGGCAGCATCGGCCCGTTGCGCCGCGGCCTGACGCTCACCGGCCTCGCCGCCACCCTGGAGCGCGCGTTCGGCGCGCGCGGCGTCAAGGCGGTGGCGCTGGCCATCAACTCGCCGGGCGGCTCGGCCGTGCAGTCGGCGTTGATCGCACGGCGCATCCGCGCCCTGGCCGAGGAGAAATCGCTGCCGGTGCTCGCCTTCGCCGAGGACGTGGCGGCGTCCGGCGGCTACTGGCTCGCCACCGCGGCCGATGAGATCTTCGCCGACGAAAGCTCGGTGGTCGGCTCGATCGGCGTGTTGTCCGGCGGCTTCGGCTTTCCCGACGCGATGCGGCGGCTCGGCGTCGAGCGCCGGCTGCGCACCGCCGGCGAGTACAAGGCCTCCCTCGATCCCTTCCAGCCGGAGAAGCCGGAACACCTCGCCCACCTCCAGACATTCCTCGACGACGTGCACGAAAGCTTTCGCGCCCAGGTGCGCGGTCGTCGCGGCGATCGCCTCAAGGCCCCGGAGGACGAGGTGTTCTCCGGGCGCTGGTGGAGCGGGCGGACGGCGTTGGCGCTCGGCCTGATCGACGGGATCGGCGACCTGCGCACGGTCCTGCGCACCCGCTATGGCGATGACGTGCAGCTTCGCCTGGTCGGCGATCGCCAGCCGTGGTGGCGGCGCCGGCTCGCTCTCGCCGAAACCGCCGCGCCGGCGCTCGACCATCTGCCCGGCGCCGCCATCGCCGCGGTGGAGGAACGGCTGATGTGGAACCGCTTCGGGCTGTAGCCTTCGCCGGGCCATGGCTTGACCGCGCCGGAAGCCGGCCCCTACAAGGGGTGATGTTCGGCTTCAGCCTCATCAAGCTGCTGTTCACCATCCTCGCCATCATCGTCGTCTGGCAGGGCTTCAAGCTCTATCGGCGGCGCGAGGCGGCCCGCCTTGCCGAGCAGCGGCGGCAGTCGGTGGATCGCGGCGCCGCCGCGCGCGCGTCCGCCGACGGCATCGAGCAGACCCAGCCGTGTCCGGTGTGTGGCGCCTATGTGCCGCTGCGGGGGGCGACGCCGTGCGGTCGGGCCGATTGCCCGTATCCCGGCTGATCCGCCGTTCTTGACCGCGCGCGCGGTCGGGACGTAAGGTCCGGGTCCCGCCGACCGCCGCTGCGCGCCGGCTTGAACCCGGCCTTGCCGACCCCGATCCTTGCGGCCCAGCTCAGCCAATCCCCATGACCACATCCGCGCCGACGTTCCAGTCGCTGATCCTCAAGCTGCAGGCGTTCTGGGCCGAGCGCGGCTGCGTCGTGCTGCAACCGTTCGACATGGAGGTTGGCGCCGGCACCTTCCATCCGGCGACGACGCTGCGCGCCCTCGGCCCGGAGCCGTGGCGCACCGCCTACGTGCAGCCGTCGCGCCGGCCGACCGACGGCCGCTACGGCGAAAACCCCAACCGGCTGCAACACTATTACCAGTTCCAGGTGCTGCTGAAGCCCTCGCCCGCGGACTCCCAGGATCTCTACCTGCAAAGCCTCTATCACCTGGGCATCGATCCGGCGGTGCACGACATCCGCTTCGTCGAGGACGACTGGGAGAGCCCGACCCTGGGCGCCTGGGGCCTCGGCTGGGAGGTCTGGTGCGACGGCATGGAGGTGACCCAGTTCACCTATTTCCAACAGGTCGGCGGCATCGAGTGCGATCCGGTGTCGGTGGAGCTGACCTACGGGCTCG
>CAZBWP010000206.1:0-4950 GCA_964495295.1 uncultured Rhodospirillaceae bacterium
GCATGATCGCGACCGCCGGCACGATCCCCGGAATGAGGCTTGCCTGCGAGGCGTTGGAGTCGGCGTACTCGCCATCCCAGAAGAGCTCGTAGCCGGGTGGCAAGGGGATGGCCTCGAACTGGTCGCGCACCGAGGCCATGAAGTCGGCAAGCGTGACGCCGCGGGTCGGCTCGGCCTCCACGGTGATCGTCGGACGCTTCTGGTAGCGGGCGAGAATCGGGTTGTGCCAATTGATCTCGACGCCGCTGGTCACCTGCGACAGCGGCACGGGCTCGGGGCCGCCGGACGACTGGATCTGCAGCACGTCCAGGGTGGCGAGGCTGTTCCGCTCATCCTCGACATGGCGCACTTTGATCGGCAACAGCTTGTTGCCTTCGCGAAACAGTCCGACGGGAACGCCGTCGGTCGCCCGCCGCGTGGCGCTCGCCACATCCTCGCGGGCAACCCCGGCCCAGCGCGCCCGTTCGTCATTGAAGATGGGCTCGACCACGCGCACCCGTTCGCGCCAGTCCACCCGCGCCTCGGCCAGCCACGGATGGCCGTCGAGAATCCGCAGCCCTTGCTCGCCGAGGGCGCGCAACTCGTCCGGATCGGCGTTGCTCGGTCCCAAGATCCGCGCCTGGAACTTCCACGGATTGCTCGGGCCGAGTGCATACAGGCGGACACGGACCATGGCCTGCAGCACGTTGTCGAAGAGCCACGCCTTCATCTCGTCGGCGAGCGCCGACACCACATCGCCGGAGGTGGTATTGACGATGAGGTTGGCGAAGGATTGGTTGGGATACTCCGAGTCGACGGGGAGGTAGAAGCGCGGCGGGCCACCGCCGATGAAGGTGCTGACGCTCACCACCCGTGGGTCTTCGAGCAGCCGCGCCTCGATCGCCCGGGTGTCGGCGGCGACCTGCTGGATCCGGGTGCCCTCCGGCGCCCAGTAGTCGAGCAGGAACTGGGCACGGTCGGCGTCGGGAAAGAACTGACGGGGGACCCGCTCGAAGGCCCCGACGGCGATGACAAGGCCCGCGATTATGCCGGCGACGAACACCAGGCGAAAGCGGACGGCCTTGACGACGAAGGCCCGGAACGCCCGATAGAATCCGCCCTCGGCGGCGTCGCCCTTGGTATCCTGGCGCGGGGCGGGGATCATGTAGATCAGCTGCAACGGCGTCACGGTGAGCGAGATCACCCAGCTCAACAGCAACGAGATGCCGACGACGGTGAACAGCGACCGGGTGTACTCGCCGGCGCTTTCTTCCGACAGAAAGATGGGAAAGAAGGCCAGCACGCCGACGATCGTCGCGCCGAGCAGCGGCCACGCCGGAAGGTCGGCCGCCTCGATCGCCGCCTGTTTGCGATCCATGCCTTTCTGGATGCGGACCAGGAAATTGTCGGCGACGACGATGGCGTTGTCGACCATCATGCCGAGCGCGATGACCAGCGCGCCCAGCGACATCCGGTGCAAGCTCTCGTCCATGATCATCATGGCGATGAAGGTGGCGAGCAGGGTCAGCAGCAACGCCGTGCCGATGACGACGCCGATCCGCCAACCGACCGGCAAGACGAGGACCACCAGGACGATGGCGACCGCCTGCGCCAAGCTGATCATGAAGTTGCGGATCGAGTCGACCACCAGGTCGGACTGCCAGGCGATCCGGTGCAACTGGATCCCGAGGGGCAGGTCGGCCTCGATCTGCCGCAGGCGCACATCGATATTCTGCCCGGTTTGCACGACGTTGCCGCCGGCGGCGTTGGCGATGGCGATGCCGATGGCCGGCGCGCTGTGGAATTTGCCGTCGGCGTCGCGGTAATTGAAACGCATCAGCTGGGTTGGCGGCGAGGCATAGCCGGACGAAACCGTGCCGAGGTCGCCGATGGTGATCAACTCGGTGGTCCGCGACGGTGTTCCTGACGGCGCGACCAACGTCCGCGCTCCCGAGGGCGTTGTCACGGTTACCGGCTGATCCCGGAAGTCGGTCAGCACCAGCCGCTCGATGTCCTGGGGCGAGGCAAACGCTCCGGTCGGGGCCACGCGGAGGCGCTTGTCCTGGGCATCGATACCGCCCGCGTTGACCACCATGTTCTGCTGGCTCAGCGTCGCCGTGAACACCTGCGGCGAGATGCCGAACGCGGCGAGCTGTTGCTCCGATACGTCCAGATAGATGACCTGCTGCTGCACGCCCCAAAGCTCGACGCGAGCAACGCCGGGGACGACGCCGAGCTGGGTCTGCAGGTCCTCCGCATACCTCTCCAGTTCGGCGTAGCTGTAGCCGTCGCCGGTGATCGCCATGAGGAAGCCGAAAACGAAGCCGAAGTCATCGCCGATGATCGGCTCGCCGACGCCGGGCGGCAGGCTGGGCCGGGCATCGTTGATCTTGCGGCGCATCTCGTCCCAGACCTGCGGCAGATCGGGCGCCCAGAAGCGGGGGTTGATGTCGACGCGGATCAGCGAGGAGCCGGGGCGGGACAGGGAATACAGCTCCTTGACCTGCGGCATTTCCTGCAGCGCGCTCTCGATGATGTCGGTGACCTCGTTCTCCACTTCCTCGGCACTGGCGCCGGGGTAGGGGACGACGATGACCGCGGTTTTCACCGAAAAGTCGGGATCCTCCAGCCAGCCCAGCTGGAAAAAACTGAAGATGCCGCCGAGGGTGATCAGCGCGGCGAGGAAGAGGGTGACGGCCTGGCGTTCGATGGCGATCCGGGCGAGGCTCATGACCGCCGGCCCTGCTCGCGCTCCAGTTCGGGAAGGCGCACCCGCTGCCCCTCGCGCAGGACGTTGACGGCCGTGGTGGCGACCCATTCGCCGGGCGCCACGCCCCTGACGCGCATGCCGAGCGGGCTGGGCGTCAACGTCTCCACCACTCGCTTCGAGGCCGTGAGCGTCTCCGCGTTGATCACCCAGACCAGCGACCGCTCACCGTCGTCGGTGAAGATGGCGCTCAGCGGCAGGTCGTAGCCGGTCTCAGGCGTGTGGTCCGGCGGCACCACCCGGCCCGTCGCGCGGCCGGCCATGCCGGGCAGGATCTCGAACCCTGCCGGCTGCTCCATGAGCAGTGTAACCGGGAAGGTGCGGGTGGTCGCCGATGCCTCGCGGCCGATCTCGGCGATGACCGCCGGCACCGGACGGCCGGGAAAGGCATCGAACGCCACGGTGATGTCCTGGGCATAGGGAACCGAGGAAATCAGGTTCTCGGGGATGTTGACGACACACTCGATGCTCGAGATGTCCAGCAGGCGCATCACCGGCTGCTTGGCCTGGACGTTCTGGAAGTTCTCGACGAAGGTCGCGGCGATCATGCCGGGGAAGGGCGCGCGCAGCTGCGTGTCGCTCAGCGCCTTGGCGCGGATCTCCGCCACCGCCAGGGCTTCGTCCAGCTCCGCCTGGGCGTTGGTCAGGTCCTGCGCGGCAACCGCGCCGGACCGCAGCGCCTGCGCCACCCGATCGCGCATCGCCCGTGCCCGCTCGACCCGTGCCCGGGCTTCGGCCAGGGCGTTCTCGAAGTCGCTGGGGTCGAGGCGGGCGAGCAGCTCGCCCTCCTTCACGTCCGAGCCGACACGAACCGGCCGTTCGATCAGCCGGCCCGCCACCTCGAACGCCGCGTTGATCTCGCCCACCGCTTCGGCGCGGCAGGGAAAGGCCCGCGCCGCGAGGGCTTCGGCATCGGCCACGAGCATGGCCCGGATCGGCCTGACGACCTCTGCCGGCTCCGGCGGCTCATCGCAGGCACTGACCAGCAAACACGTGGCGACGGCAACGACAGAGAGCGGGAGGAGCGAGCGTGTCATCTCTGCTGGATATCCTCAACGAACCGATTGGACGGCGGGGCTTGGATAGCAGGATCCCAGAGACATTTCCCGTGAAAATTTCCCCGGGCGTGGGGACCGACGCCCCCCATGACAGGCACCGGCGTGGCGGCTACAAGGGAGGCATGAGAGCGGGAAACAAGACCGTTGGCGTGCGCCTGCGCATCGTGTTGGAACCGACCATCGCGATCGGACCGGGCAAGGCGGATTTGCTGGAGGGCATCAAGGCGACGGGCTCGATCGCCGCCGCCGGTCGGCGCATGGGGATGAGCTACAAGCGCGCCTGGCTGCTGGTCGAGACCATGAACGCGTCGTTCAAGGCGCCGCTGGTGGAGACCAGCCGCGGCGGCCGGGCGCACGGTGGTGCGGTGCTGTCACCGGAGGGCGAGGCGGTGCTGGCCGCCTACCGGCGCATGGAGGCGCTTTCCAACTCGGCCATCGCCGGCGAGATGGACGCCCTGCGGCGGCTGTCGAAAGGTCCAGCCGACGGCGAATAGCGGTTGCGCGTGCGGCGTCCCTTCGATATGTACGACCGTACACATCGTAAGGGGGTCACCAGCCATGCTGATGATCAATCGTCGCACCTGTTTTGCCGCGGTCGCCGGGGCCTTGGTTCTCGGCGCCTCTGCATTCGGCTCAGGCGCACGGGGGCAGCCGCTTGAGCCCGATGTGCCGGTCGTCGCCGGCGCCTCGGACCTCCAGTTCGCCCTCGAAGACATCGCCGCGGCCTTCAAGGAGGAGACCGGGCTCGCAGTCAAACTGTCCTTCGGATCATCCGGCAATTTCGCGCGGCAGATCCGCCAGGGCGCGCCGTTCCAGATGTACCTGTCGGCGGACGAGAAATACGTGCTCGACCTCGCTCGCGACGGCTTCACCCGCGACGACGGCACGCTCTACGCGCTCGGCCGCATCGTCATCATCGCGCCGCACGGCTCGCCGTTGCAGGCGGACGGCTCGCTCGCCGACCTCAAGGCAGCCCTCGCGGACGGCCGAGTCACCCGCTTCGCCATCGCCAACCCGGAGCACGCGCCCTACGGCAAGCGCGCCGAGGAAGCGCTCCGGCATGCGGGGCTATGGGACGCGATCAAGGGCAGGCTGGTGCTGGGGGAGAACGTCAGTCAGGCGGCGCAGTTCGCCACGTCGGCCAAT
>CAZBWP010000207.1:0-4926 GCA_964495295.1 uncultured Rhodospirillaceae bacterium
CGACGGCAACGACTCCTACAACGCCTACGACTACCTCAACACCAACTACATCCTGAACTTCGGCGCCGGCTTCCTCGAGAGCTTCCGGCCCTTCAACTACAACATGCAGGCCTGGGGCCGCATGCGGACGAAGAGCCCGAAAACCCGCGTCACCGTCGTCGACGTGCGCCTCACCACCACCGGCGCCGCCGCCGACCGCGCCCTCTACATCAAGCCGGGAACGGACGGCGCGCTGGCGCTCGCCATCGCCCACGTCATGCTCACCGAGGGCCTCTGGGACCGGCCCTTCGTCGGCGACTTCGTCGACGGCGCCCAACGCTTCCATGCCGGCCAGACGATCGACCCCACGAGCTTCGCCGAACGCTGGGTCACCGGCCTTCCCGAATGGTGGAACCGGGAGCTCAAGGACCGGACGCCGGAATGGGCCGAGTCGATCACCATGATCCCCGCCCGCGACATCGTCGCCGTCGCCCGCGAGTTCGGCACCACCCGGCCGGCGATGGCGATCATGGAGCGCGGTCCCACCTCGCACACCAACGGCGTCTACGCCGGCATGGCGATCCATGCGCTGAATGCGCTGAGCGGCAGCCTGTTCGCCGAGGGCGGGCTGATGTACCAACAGGGGGTGCCCTACGGACCGCTGCCGGTGAACCACGAGGACTTCCTCGATGACGTCGCCAAAGCCGCCGCCGGCAAGCATCCGCGCATCGACATGGCCGGCACCGCCCGGTGGCCCATGGCCAAGACCATGATGCAGGACGTCGCCCGGAACCATCTGGCAGGCGATCCCTACACCCTCGATACGATGATGTTCTACCTCACCAACCCGATCTGGACGGCGCCCGATGCCAAGGTGTGGGAAGTGGCCCTGCAGAACGTCTTCGTCATCGAAACCTCGCCCTTTCCCGGCGAGACCGCCAAGTTCGCCGACGTCATCGTCCCCGACCACACCTACCTGGAACGACTGCAGGACGCGCCCACCTATCCCTTCCAAGGTTGGCCGCTGACGCAGATGCGCACGCCCGCGGTCGAACCCCTCTACGACACCAAGGTCTTCGGCGACATCCTGATCGAGATCGGCAAGCGCATGCGGGGGCCGATGGGGGCGTACTACCAAGCGCTCGCAAGCACGGAAAACGTGATCCGGCACTTGGCGAAAGGCTTCGAGACGAACCCCGGCGACAACGGCGTCGACAGCTTCGAGAGCTGGGTCGAGAAGGGCGTCTGGTACAAGAAACCATACCTTTGGCGGCAAGTCCGCGGCGAGTTCTTCGAGTGGGATGGTAGCGGCTACAACCGGCCGATGACCGCCGAAGACGTCGGCAAAAAGCTCTTGAAAACACCTTCCGGCAAGTTCGAGGTCCGCTCGGCCTTCCTCGACAAGCACGCAGACTATGTCGAGCGCGAACTCGGCATCGATAGCGACCGCGTCGGCCTGATCCAGTGGGTGCCGCCGCGCTACACCGGCAAAGGCGATCTGCATCTGGTCACGCCCAAGGTGCCGACCCACGCCGAGGGGCGGGGCGGCAATATTCCGCACGCGATCGCGCTGGCGCAGCCCTCGGTGGGCGGCTTCAGTCAGGTGTACCTGGAGATCCACCCGGAGACGGCGCGGGCCCGCGGCATCCGCAACGGCGATCAGGTCCGGATCACCTCCGACGTCGGCAGCATCGTCGCTGTCGCCCGCTATTTCCCGCCGGCGCGACCCGACACCCTGGTGCTGCCCATGGAGCATGGGCACTGGGCGCAGGGCCGGTGGGCGAATGGGCGCATGCCGGGAAACAGCAGCGAAGTCACCGCCAATGTCTCCGATCCGATCTCCGGCCTAGCCTGCTACTACTCCGGCTTGGTCTCGGTGGAACGGGCCGACGAAAGGACGCAGTCATGACGAAATGGGGGATGGTTATCGACCTGGAGACGTGCACCGGCTGCCAGGCCTGCACCTCGGCCTGCAGCATGGAGAACAATCGCCTGCCGGCCGAGAAATGGCAAGACGTGGTCTACTATGTGGAGGGCGAGTACCCGAGCGGCCGGATGAGTTGGTTCCCGCGCCCTTGCATGCACTGCGAGAACCCGTCGTGCATGGACGTGTGTCCCACGCACGCCACCTACCAGACGGACGACGGCTTCGTCCTGATCGATTGGAACAAGTGCATCGGCTGCAAGTATTGCATGATCGCGTGCCCCTATGGCGTCCGCTACTTCACCGACGAAAAGCCCGAGGTGGCCCCGGATCTCAGGGCCGTCTTCGCCAGCACCGGCAAGCGCTCCTGGGATCCGCCCTATCGCATGCCCGACGCCGAGCAGGACTGGAGCAAGGGCGTCGGCATTCAGCCCCGCGGCGTCGTTTCCAAATGCACCTTCTGCTATCATCGGGTGAGCAAGGCGCCGGAGGGCGTCGCCGACCTCGATCCCAACGACCCGGACCTCCGACCGTTCGTCCCGGCCTGCGTCGTCACCTGTCCGCCCACCGCCCGTTACTTCGGCGATCTCGACAATCCGGCGAGCCAGGTCAGCCGGCTGATCGCCGAGAAGCGCGGCGGTCGGTTGCTCGATCACACCGGCAACAAGCCGCACGTCTATTACCTCACCGGTGACAGCGTCGGCGTGCCGTCCTTGCGGGCGGCGACGACCAGGGAGAGCTGACCATGACTGGAAACCCCGGTGGCACCTCCATGGGCTCGGGACTGAGCGATGCCGGCAGGCCGGCCAACCGACCCCGCCGCTCGCCCGCGCTCGACTTCAGCGGCATCCCCGACGACGACCATGACGCCTCGACCGTCGCCGGTGCCGGCCGCAGCGGCAGCATCCACCTCGCCACCGCCGCCTTCTTCGGTCTGCTCGCGGGGCTGATCGGCGTCTACAACGTGCTCACCCAGGGGCATGTCGTCTTCAACACCGGCACCGACATGATGTGGGGGCTGCTGATCGCCAACTACGCCTTCTGGGCGCTCGCGTCGTTCGGCTTGAGCTTCATCGCCACGCTGGCCCTCGGCTTCGGGGTGGACGTGCTCCGCCCCCTGGTGCGGCGTAGCCTGGCGCTGGCCATCGCGACGATCATCGCGGCGATGATCTCGCTCTGGCTCGAACTCGGCCAACCGTTCCTCAGCTATGCGATCCCGCTCAACCTGCAGGTGACCTCGCCGATGTTCTGGATGGGGGCGTTCTACTTCACCTATCTGGGGCTGCTGGTGGTGACCCTGTACCGAACCTTCGCCCCTGGCGGTCCCGGCACCGCCGGCCGCGCCCTCAGCATCGCCCATTTCATCGCCGCCCTGTTGGCGCTGATCACGCAAGGGCTGATGTACGGCATGATGTCCATGCGGCCGTTCTGGTATTCGCCGGTCCTGCCCCTGTATTTCTTCCTGGCGTCGTTCCTGATCGGCGTCGCGTTCATGATGGTCCTGGTCAACCTCGCCCATGGCTTCGATCACCGGAACATGCCGCAGCGGCTCCGGCTGGTGATGACCGAGATCCTGCCGCTGATCCTCCTGGTGACCCTCACCGTCTACGCGTTTGCCCTCACGTCCCGCATGATCACCGGGCTTTGGAGCAACGCAGAAGGGTTGCAGATCTATCACCACATTATCACCTCGCCGCTGTTCTACGTCGAGATCACGCTGGGCTTCCTGATCCCAGGCGCGCTCCTCCTGGTGCCGCGACTGCGGGTGCGGCCGGTGGCTCAAGCGGTCGCCGGGCTCCTGGTGCTCGTGGGCATCTACATCGGCCGCTACGAGTTCGTCGTCTCCGGTCAGCTGGTCCCCTTGTTCAAGGGGCAGTCCAGGGCCGAGCTGATCGCCTACACGCCCTCGCCCACCGAGTGGCTGGTGGTCATCATGGCGGTCTCGGTGGCCATGCTCATCTACGTGGCGGCGACCCTCGCCTACCGGCTCTCGGAGTTTCCGGGCGGCAGCCAGCCGGCGGCCGACGACACGCGACCTTGAAGCGCTCCGGACCGCGAGCCCGCCAGGGCGGGCCGACGGTGATGGCGATCGGCGAGGCTCGCCTGAGGGCCGAGAGCGACCTCCATCTCTTGCTCTCCCGGGCCTTTTTGCCGCCGCGGACGGAGGGCTTCCATGCCGCCATGGCCGAGTTCCTGGCGGACGATCTGGCGGCATGCGCCGCGGTGATCCCGCTGGACATCGGCGACGATATCCAGCGGTTCCGGGCGGCGATGGCGCGGGTCGCCGACGACCGTCGCCTCGTCCGCCTCTACAGCCAGTTCCACTTGGCGCCGCCCATCCTGGCGCCGCTCAACGCTGGGCTCTATCTCGACGGCGCCCTGCAGGGGGCCAGCGTTCAGGCCATGGAGGCTTGGTATCGCCGCCACGCCGTGCAGCGGGCGCCGGACTTCAAGGATCTCGCCGATCACCTGTCGGTGCAGCTCGAATTCGTCGGTCACCTCCTTGCGGAAGCGGCGGCAGCGGACGACACGGCGGCGGGGTCGCTGCGTCAAGGCGCAACGTCGTTCGCCGAGGCCTTTCTCGTGCCTTGGCTGCCGGCACTGGCCGAGCGCATGGACCGGGCGGCCGCGGCGCGGTCCATGGCCACGCCCTATCGGCCGCTCCTCGATATCCTGATGACGGTGACGGGCGTCACGCTCGACGAGTCGCGTGCTCCCCCGCAGGCGACGACGACCGGCCGGCACGCGGACTGAACGGAGGCTTCGCATGCCGTCAGCGTGCGTAAAGACTGGCCTCCGCCTCCCGCCGCCGCACCAGCCCCTTCAGCTTGCGGCCGCCCGCCCAGACCCAGCGGCGGAACTCGGCCGGGACGGCAGCATGTTACTCGCGGTTCACCTTGCGGTGCGGCGTGGAGCGTTGCAGCGCGCCGACGGCAGCATCAACGGGGTAAGCGGCCGCACGCCCGGGCCTGATCGCGCATGACGCTGTAGTCGGCGAGCATCTGGGCGATGAACACCCAGCG
>CAZBWP010000208.1:0-4891 GCA_964495295.1 uncultured Rhodospirillaceae bacterium
GGAAACAGGATGCGCGGGCATTCGATCAGCAGTACCGGGCGCAGCATGTTCTCGGCGACGTGCACTTCGAAAACCCCGCCATACGACAGTTCGGCGATGAACGCCGTCTTGTCCTGCGCCTTGCAGGTGGAGGTGATCTGCAGCACGACTTCGTAGGAGTCGTTGCCAAGGGCATTGGCCTGCACGCTGACGTTCACGTCGATGTTCGGCGCCTGATTGGCCAACGTCGAGAAGATCGCGGGGGTTGCCGGCGCCTCGAACGACAGGTCCTTGATGTACTGGTTGTGCACGACCAGCGGCGGCCGCTCAGGCGCGGTCGCCTGACCGCTTCCGGGGGCGTTCCCCGGCGCCTGGGCGGGCGTCACGTCGGCGGCGGCAGCGCCGCCGTTGCCATCGCCCGTCTGGGGCGCCTCTTGACCTTCGGGGGTATCGGCCATGCTCAGAACTCCCTCATGGTTGCGGGCGGCTGGCTATCACGGATGGCTCGCCAACACAACCGCGGGGGATCGCGCACCCCCGCTCAGCACCCCGGTCAGCCCCGCTGGTCAGGCCCGCCGCTCAGGTCCGCCGGGTCGGGCCACCGTCCGGGGGCCGATCGCGCTCGTCCGCCGGACGTTTCCCGAGCCTGCGATCGCCGGTATCCCCATCTTGGCCCCCCGCTTGGCCATCCTCTTGGCCCCGCTTCCGCGGTGGGGTGTCCACTTCCTCGTACTCGGCATCGATGACGACGCCACCGGGGTCGTCCGCTGTCGGCCTGCCGGACGTCTGCACCACGATTCGACCGGACGCGACCAGGTAACGCCCGATCCAGCGGCGCAGCGCCACGCGAAACGGCGGCACGAGCAACAGGAAGCCCATGGTGTCGGTGATGAAGCCGGGAGTGAGCAGCAGGGCCCCGGCGAGGAGCAGGCACAGGCCGTCGAATGCCTCGGCCATCGGCACGATTCCGGCATCCAGGTTCTGCCGGGTCCGCATCAGCACGCCGAACCCCTGGATGCGAACGAGAGTCGCGCCGATCACCGCGGTGACGACGATGGCGGCCAGGGTCGGCCAGAGCCCGAAGCGATCACCGGCCTCGATGAACACCACGATCTCCAGGATCGGAATACCAATGAAAGCCGCGAGGAGAAAGAGACCCATGGTTGCCCCGGCGCTGGTGCTGGCCTATGTATCGTCAACGCAAGTCAGCGCGTGCCTCGGCTGGACCGAAGCGTGTTCCGTCGATATCGTGCAGGATCTGGTGTCTACCTGAGCAGCGCCGCGCGGTCTAGTCGTGGGCGTCGCGGAAAAGCGAAATGGGCGGCGACGGTTTTTCCCTCGATCTCATCCTCTTTGCCATTGTGGCGGCGTTCCTGATCATCCGCCTGCGCAGTGTGCTCGGTCGCCGCGACGGTCACGAGCCCCGCGGCTCGGATCCATTCAAGCAGCCGCCGAGCCGCGAAGCGCGGGACGACAACGTCGTCCGTCTGCCCGACCGCAGCGACCATCCGGAGGACGATGCGATCGAAGCGATCGACATCCGAGCGGATGGCGAGCCCAGCGGCATCGACGGCGGCCTCGCTCAGATTCGCGTGACCGATCCGACGTTCGATGCGAACGAGTTCCTGTCGGGTGCCCGCATCGCGTTCGAAATGATCCTCAATGCCTACGCGGCCGGCGACACGGCGGCGCTGCGGCCGCTGCTGAGTCCCGAGGTGTTCGGCAACTTCGAACAAACCATGCGTGACCGCGCGCAGGCGGGCGAGACCCTCGAGGTCACGCTGGTCGGCATCAAATCGGCGGACATCGTCGAAGCCTACATGGCGGGCCGCACCGCCCACCTGACCATCAAGTTCGTCAGCGAACAGACATCGGTCACCCGCAATGAAGCGGGCGACGTTGTCGACGGCGACCCGACGGCCGTGACCGAGGTCACCGATTTCTGGACATTTGCACGCGACACCCGCAGCCGTGACCCGAACTGGATGCTGGTGGCAACGGGCGCGCAAGCATAGATGCGGCCGCATCGCGCGGGCAGACGGCGGGCAATCGCCTCTCTGCTCGTCACGTTGATCGTTGCTGCCTGTGGCTCGTCGCCACCGCCGCGGGTGGCGCCTGGCATCAGCTATACTCCGGTCAGCTTCGGCGACCTTCCCGGCTGGTCGGCGGATGATCCGCGCTCGGCGCTGGCCGCCTTCCTGCGGTCGTGTACCCGATGGCAACGATATGATCGCAATCGTGCCGTCGGGCCAGAGGCGATCACCATGACGGCGGCGGCTTGGCACAGCACCTGCAGCAAGGCCGAGCGGGTGGCGCCTTACGACCCAAACGCGACGCGCGAGTTCTTCGAGAAAAATTTCACGGCGCATTCGATCTCGAACAGCGGCCAGTCCACCGGCGTCATCACCGGCTATTATGAGCCGGAACTCCGCGGCTCGCGGGTGCGCACCAGTCGATACCGGTATCCGCTGTACCGGCTGCCGCCGGAGCCTCGTGGCGACGGCCGGCATCCGTCGCGCGCCCAGATCGAAGGGGGTGCGCTGGCCGGCCGCGGCCTCGAACTGTTGTGGGTCGACGACCCCGTCGACTTGTTTTTCCTCCACATTCAGGGATCGGGACGCGTCCTCCTCGAGGACGGAACCGCCATCCGGGTGGGGTACGGTGGCCAGAACGGGCACGGCTACGTCTCCATCGGTCGGCTGCTGTTGGATCGCGGGGCGTTCGTCGACGGCGGCGCGTCCATGCAGTCGATCAAGGCGTGGCTGCGCCTGAACCCCAACAAGGCCGACGCGGTGATGAACGAAAACCCATCCTACGTCTTCTTTCGCCTGGTCGACGGCGACGGGCCGATCGGCGCGCAGGGCGTGGTCCTCTCGCCGCAACGCAGCCTGGCCATCGATCCGGCGTTCGTGCCGCTGGGCGCGCCGGTGTGGCTGGATACGGTGGAGCCCCTCGAGCCGAATGTCCCGATGCGGCGGCTGATGGTGGCGCAGGACACCGGCGGCGCCATCAAGGGCGCGAACCGGGCCGATCTGTTCTGGGGCACCGGCGAGGCGGCCGGGGACAGCGCCGGGCGCATGTACCGGCAGGGGCGGCTGATCGTCCTGCTCCCCCGCGCTGGCTGAGCGACGCGGGCCGCCAGACGGCGGCTTGTCAAGGGGGGCGGAAAGCCCCATTGTCTCGATTATGCCGGAGCTTCGCCCCAGAGTCGGATTCTTTGTTACCTGCCTGGTCGACCTGGTCCGGCCGTCCGTCGGCTTTGCCGCCATCAAGCTGCTGCAGGACGCGGGCTGCGACGTGGTCGTCCCCGACGCGCAGACCTGCTGTGGCCAGCCGGCATTCAATTCGGGCGACCGCCGCGACGCCAAGGACATCGCCCGCCGCGTCATCGAAGCGTTCGCCGGTTTCGACTACGTGGTGGCGCCATCGGGGTCGTGTGCCGGCACCATCAAGGTGCACTACCCGGAGATGTTCGCGGACGATCCGGCGGAGCTGGAGCGGGCAGAGGATTTGGCGGCGCGCACCTGGGAGCTCACGTCGTTTCTGCAGCAGGTCATGGCCATCGGCGCGATCGAAGGCCGGCTCGACCGGGTGGCAACCTATCACGATTCCTGTTCGGGCCTTCGCGAACTGGGCGTCAAGCGCCAGCCACGGGCCCTGCTCGCCGGCATCGACGGCCTGGAGATCCGCGAACTCGGCTATCCCGAGACATGCTGTGGCTTCGGCGGACTGTTCTGCGTCAAGTATCCGGACATTTCCGGGAAGATGGTCGACGGCAAGGTCGACGACATCCTGCAGACCGGCGCCACCATGGTGCTCGGCGGCGATCTGGGCTGCCTGATGAACATGGCCGGACGGCTGTATCGCCGCGGCGCCGACATCGAGGTCCGGCACGTCGCGGAGGTGTTGGCCGGGACCACCGACGAGGCGCCGCCGATCGGCGGCGGGGCCGACAAAACCGGGTAAAACCCAGCGCGGGAGGCACGACGATGGACTCGACGGCCCATTCCTTTACCCGAAACGTCGCCCGGGCAATCGACGACACCAAGCTGCAACACGCGCTGAAACGGTTCCCCGACGGCTTCCCGGTGAAGCGCCAGGCGGCGATCGACCGGCTGCCGGAATTCGAGGCGCTGCGGGACGCCGCGCGCGACATCAAGAACCACGTGCTGGAAAACCTCGACCACTACCTGGAGCGGTTCGAGAGCCGGGTCATCGAGCACGGCGGCCAGGTGCACTGGGCGAGCGATGCCGAGGCGGCGCGTCGCATCGTCGTCGAGATCTGTCGCGGCGCCGGCGCGAAAACGGTCACCAAGGCCAAGTCGATGATCGGCGAGGAGATCGGCATCAACGAGCGCCTGGAGGCCGAGGGCTTCCGCCCGGTGGAGACCGACCTGGGCGAATACATCATCCAGCTGCGCCACGAACCGCCGAGCCACATCATCGCGCCCGCAATCCATCTGTCGAAGGACCAGGTGGAGGAAGCCTTCCGCAAGGAGCACACCCAGTTCGCCGCCGGACGCCCGCTGTCCGAGCCGGAGGAAATGCTCGACGAGGCGCGCACCGTGCTGCGGCAGGAGTTCCTGAACGCCGACGTGGGCATCACCGGCGCCAACTTTCTGGTGGCCGAGACCGGCTCGATCGTGCTGGTGACCAACGAAGGCAACGCCGACCTGACGCAAACGCTGCCGCGCGTCCAGATCGTCATCGCCAGCATCGAGAAGGCGGTGCCGACGCTGGAGGACGCGGCGACCATCCTGCGGGTGCTCGCCCGCTCGGCCACCGGCCAGGACATGTCCGTCTACACCACCTACACCACCGGCCCGAAGCGGCCGGAGGACCTGGACGGACCGGAGCAGTTCCACGTGGTGCTGCTCGACAACGGCCGCACCGCCATGCTCGGCAGCGAGTT
>CAZBWP010000209.1:0-1920 GCA_964495295.1 uncultured Rhodospirillaceae bacterium
GCGTTGACGATCGCCGCCGCATCGGCATTGGCCGTAATGTCGCGCACGAACGACTGGTCGATCTTCAGGGTGCTGATGGGGAAGCGCCGGAGGTAGGCGAGCGACGAGTAGCCGGTGCCGAAATCGTCGATGGAGATCGACAGGCCGATCGCCGTCAGTTCCTTCAGCGTATGAATGGTGCTGTCCGTGTCATCCATCAGCAGGCTCTCCGTCAGCTCCAGGTCGAGGCGGCGCGGGTCGAGCCTGGTTTCGTCGAGGATGCAGGCGATGCGCTTGACCAGGCCCGGCTTGCGGAACTGGGCGGCCGACAGGTTGACCGACATGCTGATCGGGGCGAGCCCGGCGGCCTGCCAAGCCACCGCCTGCCGACAGGCCTCGCGGATCACCCAGTCGCCGATCGGCATGATCAGGCCGGTCTCCTCGGCCACGGCGATGAACTCCAACGGCGAGACCATGCCGAACTCCGGGCTGTGCCAGCGGAGCAGGGCCTCCATGCCGACGATGCGGTTCTGTTGGATGTCGACCTTCGGCTGATAGACCAGCGCCAACTCCCGGTTGCTGATCGCCTTGCGCAGGCCGGTTTCCAGCGTGAACTTCCGTTGCAGGCGCTGGTTCAGCGAGGCGGTGAAGAACTGGTGGCCGTTGCCGCCGCAGGCCTTGGCGTGGTGCATCGCCGCGTCGGCGCTCTTCAGCAGCGTCTCCGCATCGGTGCCGTCGGTGGGATAGACGCTGATGCCGACGCTGCCGGTGATGGTGACGTCGGTGCCGCCGACGGTGAACGGCTTGGTGAGGGCCTCCTCGATGCGCCGGGCGGCGCGGGCGCCATCATCGGCGGTGTTCATCTGCGACAGAATGACGACGAACTCGTCGCCACCGAGACGGGTGACGACGTTGGCATGCAGCGCCCCTGCGGCCGGCGTTCCGTCCTCTGCCGCGCCGTAGAAGATCCGATCGCTGTGCCGCACGCAGCCCCGCAGCCGCCGGGCGACCTCGCCGAGCACCTGGTCGCCGGCCTGGTGGCCGAGGCTGTCATTGATCCGGCAGAAATTGTCCAGATCCAGGCAGAGCAGGGCGAACACGCGGTTGTAGCGCCGGGCGCCATCGATGGTGAAGCGGACGAGCTCGTTGAAGAAGGACCGGTTGGGCAGGCCGGTCGTCGCATCGACGTACACCAGATAACGGATGCGCTGCTCGGCGAGGCGCTGGTCGGTGATATCCTGGACGACGCCGATGATCCGGGCGACCCTGCCCTGGGTGTCGACGATCGTTTCCAGCTCCTGGTGGACGAAGCGCTCAACGCCGTCGGCGCGAACGATGCGGTGGTCGAGGCGTTCAACCACCCCGTGGCTGAGCCC
Source organism: uncultured Rhodospirillaceae bacterium (assembly GCA_964495295.1). GTDB lineage: Bacteria > Pseudomonadota > Alphaproteobacteria > Rhodospirillales > Defluviicoccaceae > CAZBWP01. The sequence goes on from CAZBWP010000209.1 coordinate 1,356, forward strand.
GTGCCGGAGCGTCCACTGCAGCCGCGCCCGGTCGTCGCCGTGCACGAAACGCAGGATCTGCCGCAGCGAGAGCGTCTCCCGGTGGTTGGCGGCCCCCAGCAGCTCCGAGAGCCCGACCGAACAGGTGAGCCGCCCGGTGGCGGCCGACCATTCCCAATAGCCGAGCCGCGCCAGCCGCTGCGCCCGCTCGAACCGGGCTTCGCTCGCCATCAGGGCATCGGCCAGCTCGCTCGGCGCCGGCACCGCGGGCGCCTCGGAGACGGAACCGGGCGGCGGAGCCGGGAGGGGGAGAGGCATGGCGCGAGCCTCAGCGGGCGACGGCGGCGACCGCCTGGATCGCGGCGTCCGAACGCCGGTCGGCGGCGGCGTTGTGGCGGATCATCCAGGCATCGATCTCGGCCGCGGGCAACGGCCGGGTGAACAGATAGCCCTGTGCTTCGTCGCAGGCGCTCTGCCGCAGCGCCTCCAACTGCTCGCGCGTTTCGACGCCCTCGGCCACCACCCTGAAGCCGCGGCCGCGGGCGAGGCACATCATCGCGTCGATGGTGGTGGCGTCGACCTGGGC
>CAZBWP010000209.1:2020-4891 GCA_964495295.1 uncultured Rhodospirillaceae bacterium
CGCGGCCGCGGGCGAGGCACATCATCGCGTCGATGGTGGTGGCGTCGACCTGGGCTCGGGGCAGGCCTTCGACGAACGTGCGGGCGATTTTCAGGGCACCCACGGGCAGGTGCCTGAGCGCCGCCAGCGACGTGCGGCCGCTGCCGAAGTTGTTGATGGCAACGCCGATGCCGATCGCGTCGAGCGCTTGCAGGATCGGCCCGGTGGTCGCCAGGTCGTCGAACAGCAAACCCTCGGACAGTTCGATCTCCAACGCGTCCGGCGCGACGCCGGTCTTGGCGATGCCGGCCAGCCATGTTTCGACCAGACGGCCGTGCCGGAACTGCGCCGGCGAGACGTTCATGGAAATCCGCAGGCGCTCGAACCCCTGGCGGCGCCAGGCGGCGGCCCGGACGCAGATGGTCTCCAGCACCCACGCGTCGATCGCCGTCATCAGCCCGATCTCTTCGGCGATCTGGAGAAAGGCCTCGGGCGCCAGCAGCCCGTCCGCCGGGTGTCGCCAGCGGAGCAGCGCCTCCAGCCCCGCCACCCGAGAGCTCCGAAGATCGATCACCGGCTGATAGACGAGCACGAACTGGCGACGGTCGAGCGCCTGTCGGAGGTCGTGCTCCAGGCGGAAGCGCGTCTGCGCCTGCTCGTTTAACAATCGGGAGAAATACTGGATGCGGTTCCGCCCCTGCTTCTTGGCGTGGTACATGGCGATGTCGGCGTTGCGGAGCAGGCTTTCGAAATCGGTGCCGTCGACGGGATAGACGGCGATGCCGATGCTGCCGGTGACGCTGACTTGGCCGCGGCCGACGTGTACCGGATCGGCCAGGCTTTCAATCATCCGCCGGCCGACCAGGCAGGCGAAGTCCGGGTGGTCGATCTCGCTGAGCAGCACGACGAACTCGTCACCGCCGAGGCGGGTGACCGCATCGCCGCCGAGCGCGCCGATGGCGAGCAGGTCGTCCTCTTCGCCGCGCGTCATCGGATCGCCGCCGCGCAGGCAGGCGCGCAGCCGCCGCGAAACTTCGCACAGCACCAGATCGCCGATCTCGTGGCCCAACGAGTCGTTGATCTTCTTGAAGTGGTCGAGGTCAATGAACAACAATGCGAAGGTGCGCTTGTGGCGGGCGGCGTTGGCCAGGGTCTGGTTGAAGATCTGGCGCAGCAGGGTCCGGTTCGGCAGGCCGGTGACGTAGTCGAAGTTGGCGAGATAGCGCATCCGGTCCTCCGACCGGCGACGGTCGGTGATGTCCTTGGCGATGCCGGAAAGCCGGAGCAGCTCGCCCCGGTCGCCGATCTCTGCATCGGCTTCGTGGTAGAGCACCCGCTCGCTGCCATCGGCGTGGACGATGCGGTGGTCCAGGCGATAGCCCTGACGCAGCTTCACCGCCTTGAAGAGCGTCGCGGTCACCCGGCGGCGATCGCGCGGATCGACCATGGCGAGGAAGGCGCGCCAGTCGATCCAGCCGTCGTCCTCGGGCAGCCCGAGGATGTGACGGACGCCAACGGAGCAGCGCACGGCCGGGTCGTCCGGCGTCCAGTCCCAATGTCCCAGGCGAGCCCGCCGCTGGGTCTGCGCCAGCAGGCGTTCGCTTTCTGAGAGGCGGGCGTGCATGTCGCGGAGGTGGAGGGCGGTGCGGACCGCGCCGACGAGCAGGCGGTCGTCCGCCGGCCGCGTCAGCACCGACGACGCAACGCTCTCGCCAGCGGCATCCGCCGCCACCGCGTTCTCGGGATCGAGGACCAGCACCAGGGGGATCGCCGCGTCCCCGTGGGCTGCCGGAACCAGGCCGCCGGCCGTCGCGCCCACGGTGGTGGTGGTGGGGGCGGGGGCGGCGATCATCACGTCGATCACCGCGGCCGCCGGTCTTTGGTCGCCGAGCGCCGCCATCGCGGCCATGGCGGTCAAGTCGTCCTCGGCCTCGATCACCCGGAACCCGGCGTGTTGAAGTGCGGCGCGGAGGCTGCTACGGGACTCGGGATCGCGCTCGGCGACGAGGATCAGCGGCGGCTCGGAGCCGGCGTGAGGGTGCGTCATGCGGCGCCTCGGCTGCGCCCTCGCGCGCGGCGAGGACTCATTCGTCCCACGGTTCGAGGCAATGACGCGCCCCGCGCCAAACGCCACGGCGTGTCCGTGGTCATCCGGCGCGTCAACTATCCGAGGCCGCCCCTAAAGAAGCGTAAACCCTGCCGAAGCCTCCTCTCCGCGGCGACCGAGGGGGCGGGCTGCGGCGCCAGCACCAGGGCGATCGAGGGAGTACGGGACGCCGACCTCACCCGTTACGACGGGGAGCTGACGGGGAGCCGACAGGGTCGGCCCGTGTCCGTGCTCGCTTGGATCCGAGATCATGCCTGAGGCGACATCCGAGGGATGAGGCAACACCGAGGGATCAGGCGAAACCAAGCCCACCCCGTCCATCGCCGCCGTCGGCAACGATCCCTGTGAACGAGATCCCTGTGAACGAAATGGTGGGCGCGCGTGGGATCGAACCACGGACCCCCGCCGTGTGAAGACGGTGCTCTCCCGCTGAGCTACGCGCCCGAGAGATATCCCGCGCGGTCACCGGCCATCGACGCCGACCCAGCCGCCCGGAAAGCCCCATCGGGGCCCCCTCAAGGTCCCCCATATAAGCGGCCGCGCCGGGCGGATGTCAAGGTGCGCGGGCGGTGGTAGGGCAGCCGGAGAGGCCGAAACCTCACTCGCGGCCCGAAGCTGTCGTTCCATCTAATGGGACCGGAGACGTAAAGATACACCCTGACGTTAATAAAACATGCCTTAGACAATATCGACACCCGGTAGTGTTACATACCATGTGGCCAGTCCAGCGAGACGCCTCTTCTCCGAGTCCGAGAAATTCCGTTTTTCTGTTTTGGCCCAGACCT
>CAZBWP010000210.1:0-4874 GCA_964495295.1 uncultured Rhodospirillaceae bacterium
TCGTGCAGCGTCTCGCCGCCGAACATCGCCGCGAGGAACAGCCCGTCGGGCTTGAGCGCCCGGCGGGCCTGCACGAGGGCCCCCGGCAGGTCGTTGACCCAGTGCAGGCTGAGCAGGCTGACCACCAGATCGAAGCTGTGCTCGGCGAAGGGCAGGCATTCCTCATCGCCGGCCAGCGCCGGACGCGGCGCCGCCGCCGCCATCGCCGGCGACACATCGCAGTGGATCAGCGTCTCGATGCCGCCGCGCCCCCGCAACAGCCGGGCGACGACGCCGTCGTGGCTGCCGAGATCGAGGGCCACCGGGAAGCCGCGGCGGACGTCGTCGAGGCGGTCGAGCAGCCGTTCGCCGACCTCCCGCAACAGGAAGTCGCAGCCCCCGAGCGTCGCCGCCGCGCGATCGCGGTGACGGCGCACCGCCCCGCGGTCGAACACCTGCATGGCATCTGTCATCCGGGCGATCCGTGGCTTCGGTCCGGGACGGCCGGCGCCGCCGGCTTGAGTTCCTTCCCGGCATATGGCATAGCGTGTTTGCCATTGCAAAGGCTTGGCAAGGACTTGGACCTGCTTAGGACCTGAGCCTACCTAGGACTTGGCCGGAAACCGCCCGTGCCCGTCGCCGCCACCACCGCCGCGTCGTTCGTCTCCGGTCTCCGCCGCCTCGGCCTCGGCGTGCTCGACGTGCTGTTGCCGCCGCGCTGCCTGCGCTGCGGCGTGCAGGTCGAGCGAACGGGCACGCTGTGCGGCGACTGCTGGCCCCAGCTCAGACTGATCGAAGCCCCCTGGTGCGCCGCCTGCGGCACGCCGTTCGCCTACGACGTGGGCGAAGGGGCGTTGTGCGCCGGCTGCGCCGCCGACCGCCCACCCTACGAGCGGGCGCGCGCCGCGGCGATCTACAACGACGGCAGCAAGCCGCTGATCCTCGGTCTCAAGCACCGCGATCGCACCGACGTGGCCCCGGCGCTCGGCCTCCTGATGGCGCGCGCCGGCGCCGACGTGCTGGCCGACGCCGACCTGCTGGTGCCGGTGCCGCTGCACTGGACCCGGCTGTTCCTCCGTCGCTACAACCAGGCGGCGCTGCTGGCCTACGCCGTCGGCAGGGCCGCGGGCGTGCCGGTCGCCCCGGATCTGCTGGTCCGCACCCGGCGGACGCGGAAGCTCGGCACCCTCGGCCCGGCGGCCCGGCGGCGCACGCTGCAAGGGGCGATCGCCGTGCATGGGCGCCGCCGCCACCGCGCCGCCGACCAGAACATCGTGCTGATCGACGACGTGCACACCACCGGCGCGACGCTCGCCGCCTGCACGCGCGCGCTCAAGGGCGCCGGCGCCGCCCGCGTCGACGTCCTGACCTTCGCCCGGACGACGAAGGTCACGCCGGCCTGATGCTGTTCCCAACCGCGGCGCGCGTCGCTATATCAGCGCTCTGACTGCGGAGGTCGCCGTGCCGGTCATCGAAATCTATACGACGCCGTTCTGCCCCTATTGCCACCGCGCCAAGCGGCTGCTCGGCGACAAGGGCGTGGAGTTCACCGAGATCGACGTGATGATGGCGCCGAAACGCCGCGCCGAGATGCGCGAGCGCGCCGAAGGCGGCAACACCGTGCCGCAGATCTTCATCGACGGCCGCCACGTGGGCGGCTCCGACGAGCTGCACGAACTGGACCGGGAAGGCCGGCTGGATGCGCTGCTCGGTCTTTCGGGGGCGACATGAGTCTCGGCCAACCGTTCACCGCCGCCTGCGTGCAGACCAATTCCGCCCGGGAGATCGCCGAGAACCTGGCCGTGGTGCCGCCGCTGATCCGCGCCGCCCGCGACGCCGGCGCCGACTTCGTGCTGCTGCCCGAGAACGTGGCGATGCTGGAGCCGCAGAGCCGCCTGGCCCTGGCGAAGGCGCTGCCCGAGGCCGAGCATCCGGCGTTGCCGCTGTTCCGCGCGCTGGCGCGGGACCTCCAGATCTGGCTGCTGATCGGCTCGCTCACCATCCGCGCCGACGACGGTCGCGCCTGGAATCGCTCGATCCTGCTCGATTCGGACGGCGCGATCGCCGCCCGCTACGACAAGATCCACCTGTTCGACGTCGACCTGGCCGGCGGCGAATCCTATCGCGAATCCGCCTCGATCGCGCCCGGCGGTCACGCCGTCGTCGCCGCGACACCCTGGGGCCGGCTCGGCATGACCGTCTGCTACGATCTGCGTTTCCCGCAGCTCTATCGCGCCCTGGCCAAGGCGGGCGCGGATTTCCTGGCGATCCCGGCGGCGTTCACCCGGCAGACGGGGATCGCCCACTGGCACGTGCTGCAGCGCGCCCGGGCGATCGAGACCGGCTGCTTCGTCCTCTCGCCGGCGCAGACCGGCACCCACGCCGAGGGCCGCGAGACCTATGGCCACGCGCTGATCGTCGACCCCTGGGGCCGGGTGCTGGCCGACGCCGGCGAGGACGTCGGCGTGATCACCGCCCGCATCGACCCGGCCGAGGTCGCCACCGCGCGATCCCGCATCCCGGCGCTGACCCACGACCGCCCGTTCGAGCTGATTGACGGAGCGGTGACGGCGGCCGCGGGCGCCAGCACCGCGCCCGGTGCCAGCGCCGCGGCGGAGTAGCCGACGGAATCGGGAGCTTGCAGCGACGCGACCGCTCGCCTGTCGCGGACTGGAGGGAGTGAGGATGGCGCCTGAGGGGCCGCGTGCGCCGGTGTTTCTGCCGTATGGGCGGCAGTGCATCGAGGACGACGACGTCGCGGCGGTGACGGCGGTGCTGACCGGCGCGTATCTGACCACCGGGCCGCTGGTCGAGCGGTTCGAGGCGGCACTGGCCGCGGCCACCGGCGCCCGGCACGCGGTCGCCTGCGCCAACGGCACGGCGGCGCTGCACCTGACGGCGCTGGCCCTCGACTTGGGGCCGGGTGATCGGGTGATCGTGCCGGCGGTGACCTTCGCCGGCACCGCCAACGCCGTCCGCCACACCGGCGCCGAGGTGGTGTTCGCCGACGTGGACGCCGACACCGGGCTGCTCACGGCGGCGACCCTGACGGAGGCGCTGACGCGCGCCGGCGCGGGCGTGCGCGCCGTCTATCCCGTGCACCTGGCCGGCCAGTGCGTCGACATGGTGGCGATCGGCGCGATCTGCCGCCCCCGCGGCCTCGCCCTCGTCGAGGACGCGGCGCACGCACTCGGCACCGTGGTCAGCGGCCCCGACGGCCCGGAAGCCGTCGGCGGCGGCACGGTCGGCGACATGACGATCTTCTCGTTCCATGCGGTGAAGACGGTGACCACGGGCGAGGGCGGCGCGGTGACCACCGCCGACGCCGCGCTCGCCGAGCGGGTGCGGCTGTTGCGGAACCACGGCATCGTCCGCGCGCCCGACGGTTTCCGGGACCGCGACCTCGGCTTCGCGCCGGACGGCCGGCCGAACCCGTGGTACTACGAGATCGCCGAGATCGGCTTCAACTATCGCCTGACCGATGTGCAGTGCGCGCTCGGCCTGAGCCAACTCGCCAAGCTCGACCGCTTCGTCGCGCGGCGGGCGGCGCTGGTCGAACGCTACCGCCGGGTGCTGGCGCCGCTGGCGCCGCTGGTCAGGCCGATGCCGGCGGTCGCCGGCTGCCGGCCGGGCTGGCACCTGTTCGTGGCGTTGATCGATTTTGCCGCGGCCGGCGTCGACCGGGGCACGGTGATGCGCCGGCTCGCCGATGCCGGCATCGGCTCGCAGGTCCACTACATGCCGCTGCACTTGCACCCGTATTACCGCGAACGTCACGGCGCGCAGAGGCTCGCCGGCGCCGAGGCCTACTACGCCCGGGCGCTGTCGCTGCCGCTGCATCCCGGCATGGAGGATGCAGACGTCGACCGCGTCGTCGCGGCGCTGGGCGCGGCGCTGGAGCCGGCGCGATGAGTGGCGCGTACCCCGCCCCCGTGGCGGTCGCCGGCCGCCCGGTCGGCGCCGGCCAGCCGCCCTACGTGGTCGCCGAATTGTCCGCCAACCACCTGGGGCGGCTGGAGCGGGCGATCGCCATCCTGGAGGCCGCGCACGCCGCCGGCGCCGACGCCTTCAAATTGCAGACCTACACCGCCGACACCATCACCCTCGACCACGACGGCCCGGGCTTCACCCTCGAAGGCGGGCTCTGGCATGGGCGGCGGCTGCACGAGCTCTACCGCGAGGCGTACATGCCCTGGGAGTGGCACGCGCCGCTGCTGGCGCGCGGGCGGGACCTGGGGATCGCGGTGTTCAGCTCGCCGTTCGATCCGACCGCGATCGCGGCCCTGGAAGCCGTCGGCTGCCCCGCCTACAAGATCGCCTCGTTCGAGCTGGTCGACCTGCCGCTGATCGCCCGGGCCGCGGCCACGGGCAAGCCGGTCATCATGTCCACCGGGATGGCGAGCCTGGGCGAGATCGAGGATGCGGTGGCCGCGGCGCGGCGCGCCGGCGTGGCCGGGCTGATCCTGCTGCACTGCGTCAGCGGCTATCCGACGCCCGCCGACCAATGCAACCTCCGGACGATCCCGCACCTGAGCCAGGCGTTCAGAGTGCCGGTGGGTCTCTCCGATCACACCCTGGGGACGGCCGTCGCCGGCGCGGCGGTGGCGCTCGGCGCCTGCATGATCGAGAAGCACGTCACCCTGGCGCGCGCCGACGGCGGCCCGGACGCCGCCTTCTCGCTGGAGCCGGATGAACTGAAGACGCTGGTGACGTCGGTGCGGGAGGCGTGGGCCGCCTGCGGCGAGGTCTCCTATGCCACGGCAGCGAGCGAGGCGGGACTGCGCACCATCCGCCGTTCGCTCTACGTCACCGCCGACATGGCGGCGGGCGAGGTGTTCACCGAAGCGACGGTGCGCTCCATCCGGCCGGGTTTTGGCCTTCCCCCGAAACACCTG
>CAZBWP010000211.1:0-4863 GCA_964495295.1 uncultured Rhodospirillaceae bacterium
ACTACGGAAACGCCAATGCATACATGGCGATCTTCGAAGCCAACAAGCCGATGCTCGACCATCCCGACAAGATCTACCCGGGTCAGGTTCTCCGCATTCCACCGAAAAGCTGAGTACCAATGATCGGACCGCGATCGGGAGTCCGAGCCGGTCCGATCAAGCCTTCTTGCGGATGACCAGGACGAAGTCGTCGCCGTCGCTGCGGCTGTCGACAAGGGCGTGCCCCGTGGTTTCGCAGAAGCTCTCGAAGTCCTTCGGTGCGGCGGCATCCGTCGCCAACACGGTCAGCGTGGCGCCGGGCGCCAGGGATTTCATCACCTTGTTGGCGCGCAACACCGGCAGCGGGCAACGCAGGCCGCGAACATCGAGAACCTCATCGGACATGGCACACCCGTCCCGCTAACAAATGCGTGCGTACCGAGGCCGATAAAGCACGCGCCAATTTCACACAGAGGCATATGAGCGTTCTATCAATTAACGCTGGCCCCGTCGCAGAAATTCTCATATCGTGAATTCACGTCAAAATGACATGGATCTTGAACTCCATGTTTGATCGTCGCGCTGATGGGGGGGATCATACGCGGCGAGACTGGGGGCGCTCTGAGACGATGATACAGGCGGCCGACCTCGAAGCTTTTCGCGAAAGCGCGCGCCGCGCCAGCACGCTGCTCAAGTCCATGGGCAACGCGCATCGGCTGATGGTCCTCTGCCAGCTGGTGGAAGGCGAGAAGTGCGTGAGTGAGCTGGAGCGCCTTGTCGGGCTCAGCCAGTCGGCCCTGTCGCAGCACCTCGCGCGCCTGCGCCGCGACAATCTGGTGACGACGCGTCGGTCGGCGCAGACGATATTCTACTCCCTCGTTGGTCTTGAGGCGCGGTCGGTGATCGCGACCCTGTACGACCTCTACTGCGCCAACCCAAAGCCGGCGACCTACTCACTGCCCATCGAGGACCGCGCCGAAGCGGGCTGACCGCCGCTTCCGTCGAAAAAGGCGTGTTTGTCGTGGGCGACGAGCCGATGGGCTGTGCTATAGGCTGCGGTCCACGTCAGTCACAGCTTGCGGAGCCGAGATGGATACGCCGCTCTCGCCACCATCGCACCCGAATTCCCAAGCGGCCCGCGACGTGGCGTTCTGCGTCCACCCCTACACCCACCTCCGCCGCCACCAGAGCACCGGTCCGCTGGTCATCACCCGCGGCGACGGGGTCCACGTCTACGATGCCGACGGCAAGGCCTACATCGAGGGCTTGGCGGGGCTGTGGTGCACGGCGCTCGGCTGGTCCGAAGACCGGTTGGTCGACGCCGCGACCCGGGCACTGCGGGAGTTGCCCTTCTACCACGCATTCGGCGGCAAGTCGGCGCCCGCCACCATCGATCTGGCCGAGAGGCTGATCGGCCTCGCGCCGGTTCCTATGTCGAAGGTCCTTTTCGCCAACTCCGGTTCGGAGGCCAACGACACCGCGATCAAGCTGATCTGGTACTACAACAACGCGCTTGGACGACCGGAGAAGAAGAAGATCATCGCCCGGCAGCGCGGCTATCACGGGGTCACCATCGCCACCGCCAGTCTTACCGGCCTGCCCCTCTGCCACCGCGATTTCGACCTGCCGATCGATCGGGTGCTGCACACCGATTGCCCGCACTTCTGGCGCGGCGCCGAGCCTGGTGAAAGCGAGGAGGCCTACGCGACGCGCCTCGCCGACCGGCTCGAGGCCCTGATCCTCGCCGAAGGACCGGAAACGGTCGCCGCCCTGTTTGCCGAGCCGGTGATGGGGGCCGGCGGGGTTATCCTGCCGCCGGCGGGCTATTTCGCGAAGGTCCAGGCGGTGCTGAAGCGGCACGACGTCCTGCTCGTCGCCGACGAGGTGATCTGCGGCTTCGGCCGCACGGGCGCCATGTGGGGCTCGCAGACGTTCGGCCTCGAGCCCGACATCCTGACCTGCGCAAAGGCCCTGTCATCGGGATATCTGCCGATTTCGGCGGTGCTGATCTCCGAGGCGATCTGGCAGGCGATGGTGATGGAAAGCGACAAGGTCGGCGTGTTCGCCCACGGCTTCACGTACGCCGGCCACCCGGTATCCGCCGCGGTCGCCCTGGAGGCCCTGAACATCTACGAAGAGCGCGACATCGTCGGCCACGTCCGCAGTGTGGCGCCGCTGTTTCAGACAGGGTTGCGGCGGTTTGCCGATCATCCGATGGTGGGCGAGGTGCGCGGGGTCGGCTTGATCGGTGCGGTCGAGCTGGTTCGCGACAAGGCGACGAAGGCACCGTTCGCTCCGACGGCCGGTGTCGGGGCAGCCGTTGCCAAGGCGGCCGAAGCCCATGGCCTGATCACCCGATCACTGACCGGCGATGTGCTGGCACTCTGCCCACCGCTGATCATCGATGCCGCCACCATCGAGGACATGCTGGCACGCTTCGGGCGGGCCCTCGACGACGGACTGGCTCAGCTGCGCAGGGGCGAGTAACCTGCGCCGCAATCGGCGATCATGTGTCGGGATCACCTTTTGACGCATTCGTCCGTGGCATTTGGGTGACGAAAGCGCCATAAAAGAGTCCAACGAAAATCAGAATCGATACGGGCATGAATTACGAGCAGTTCTTCCGCGATCGGATCGCCGCCCTCAAGCAGGAGGGACGGTACCGGGTGTTCGCCGACCTGGAACGCGAAGCCGGGCGGTTCCCCAGGGCCCGCTGCCACCTCGATGGCCGGGTCAGGGAAATCACCGTTTGGTGTTCCAACGACTACCTGGGCATGGGCCAGCATCCCGAGATTCTTCGCGCCATGCACGCAGCGATCGACGGCTGTGGCGCCGGCGCCGGCGGAACACGCAACATCTCGGGAACAAATCACAATCACGTTCTGCTTGAACAGGAACTGGCGGCGCTCCACCGGAAAGAAGCGGCACTTATCTTCGGGTCGGGCTGGGTTGCCAACATGACGACGCTGAGCACGCTCGGCCGTATGCTGCCCAACTGCCTCGTCCTCAGCGATGCCAAGAACCACAACTCGATGATCGAAGGCATCGTCCACTCAAAGGCCGAGAAACGCGTCTTCCGGCACAACGACGTGGCTGATCTGGACCGAATCCTCGGCGAGTACGAACCGGCCCGACCGAAGGTGGTGGCGTTCGAGTCGGTCTATTCCATGGATGGCGATATCTCGCCGATTGGTGACATCTGTGACGTGGCCGAGCGGCACGGCGCCATGACCTTCCTGGACGAGGTCCACGCTGTCGGGCTCTATGGCCGACACGGTGCCGGCGTTGCCGAACGCGACGGAGAGATGCATCGGATCACGGTGATTCAAGGCACCCTGGCGAAGGCGTTCGGCGTCGTCGGCGGCTATATCGCCGGATCGGCAGCGATGTGTGATTTCGTCCGATCCTTTGGTACCGGGTTCATCTTCTCCACCGCCATGCCGCCGGCCGTGGCCGCCGGAGCGCTGGCCAGCGTCCGTTGGCTGAAGGACCACAACGAGGTGCGCGAGCGACACCAGGAGCGGGCGGCGACCCTCAAGCGGCGGTTCGCCGAAGCCGGCCTGCCGGTGATGCCGAGCGCCTCCCACATCGTCCCGGTGCTCGTCGGCGACCCGTTGCTCTGCAAGGCGGCCTGTGACGAGTTGATGCGCCGCCACTTCATCTACGTACAGCCGATCAATTATCCGACCGTCGAGCGCGGCACCGAACGTCTGCGCTTCACGCCGACCCCCCTGCACACCGACGCCGACATGGACACGCTCGTCGCCGCCATGCGCGATGTTTGGCGGCGCCTCGACTTGAAAGCCGCCGCCTGATCGCTCCGGTGCGACCAACGGCGGCGATGGCCAGCGATCCGTTCACGCTCTCGACACGTCTCATCGGGTAATGCCATAGTATGGACTTGGATCGGGAGACGACGATCATGTTCGCCGATCAGACACTGACGCCGAAGGAAGCCATCCGGCTCACCGCCCTGGGTACGCTGGCGCTGGGGCCCATGTCCTATGGCGCGCTCGCCGAGGCGATCCGACACTTCGTCAGCCGCGTGATCGGACCGTCCCAGGAAATCATGGGGCATTCCATCGAGCTGCTGAAGTACGAAGGCCTCGTCGAGACGATTGGCGGCACCGGGGATGGCACGCTCCTTCGCTTGGCCGAGGCCGGCCGGCGGGAACTGCATACCCTGCTGACCGCCAACCTGCGCGCCGCGGACACCTCGCTGAACAAGCTGGTCGTGGCGCTGAAGTTCCGCTTCCTGCATCTGCTCGACGGTGACGACCGACGCGCCCAGGTGGATCTCCTGGTCGATGTGTGCGAACAGCAGTTGGCGCGCCTCGATGACCTGCGGCAGCATCACGCGGCCGATGCGGGCTTTCTGGTCCCGTGGCTGGACCACGACATCGAGCAACTGGAACAGCGGCTCGCTTGGCTCATCGATCTCGGCGACGGGATCGCCTGTGACACCACGGTCCACGGGCCGGGATGAACGCGGTCAGCCGGGCGTTTATGGAAACGGGGTTTGGCGGGACACGGCCCGAGCGTTGGACGTCCTGACCCTGTTCTCCATCGTCGTCTTCTCGATCTCCTGGCTGTTTTACGCACGGACGCCGGCAGAGGAACCTTTGGTCAAGCTGTTCTTCGCGTTCATGCTGGGCATGAGCGCCTTGATCGGCTTCATGGGCATGGCGCTCCGCTACCTCAACCAACTCAACCCATAACGCGCCCAGTCGTCCCCCAGTCCGGACCGCGCCACCTTACCGCATCGAACCGCGACCGCCCCGGACAGCCGGACGGCTTCCGAGCACCCGGCCCGCGGCCTGCGTCAGCACCCGCGCCGAATCGGCGAGGGCGTTCATGGGCGCGCGAAGTGTTGCCTTGAGCTTA
>CAZBWP010000212.1:0-4860 GCA_964495295.1 uncultured Rhodospirillaceae bacterium
CACGACCCATGACGAAAGGGACCCTGATGAGTTTCGCTGTTCCGTTTCCGCCGGTCCGGCTGGCGCAGATGCTCGCGAGCGCCCTTTTGGTCGCGGCTGCCGTTTTCCTGTCGGCCTGCGATGACTCGGGCCCCATGACCAGCGAGCAGTACATCGAGCGCGCGCTCGAACAGCGCAAGAACGCCGACCTGCGCGCGAGCCTGATCGAACTCCGCAACGCCGTCCGGGTCGATCCCGACAATGGCCGCGCGCGGGCACTCCTCGGCGAAGCCTATGCCGACGTCGGCGATCCCATTGCCGCCGAGAAGGAACTTTTGCGCGCGCGGGAACTCGGGGGCGCGCCTGCGACCTGGACCCTGCCGCTCGCCCAGTCATGGCTTGCCCAGGGCAAATTCGACCGCGTTCTCGCGGAGCTCCTTGTCGCGGACGGCATGGCGGCCGCCCTCAAGAGCCAGATTCTCTACGCGCGGGGAACCGCCGCGCTCGGCTCGGGCGACATCGCCGCGGCCGAGCAGGCATATGATGCGGCCTTGTCGGCCGACCCAACGAACACCCTGGCACTTGTAGGGCTCGGGCGCCTCAAGGCGCAACAGGGCGATTTTGAGGCGGCCACCGGGCTCTTGGACACGGCGGCGACATCAACCCCCGAGGACAAGACCGTCATCGCCTTCCGCGGCGATCTGCTGATGGCGCAGCAACGCTTCGCGGAAGCGGAGGAGAGTTATCGCGACCTTGCAGAGCAGCAACCGACAAACCCGCTGATCAAGCTGGCGCATGCCCACTCGCTCGTGGCTCTTGGCCGCGCCGAAGAAGCGGTGCCGATTCTGGATCAGGTGATGCAGGCGATGCCGCAAAATATGCGGGCGGCGTTCCTCCGCGGGCTCGCGGCTTATCAACTGCAAGATTTCGAGACGGCCAAGACACAATCCGACCGGGTGCTGACAGCCATTCCCAATCACCTGCAAAGCTTGCTGATCTCAGGCGCATCGAACTTTGCCCTGGAAAACAATCAGCAAGCCGCGGCGCGGTTGGACGTCTTCGTCAACGCGGTTCCAGGCAATGTGCCGGCGCGGCGCATGCTCGGCCTGACGCACATGCGCCTCGGCAACTCGGCGCGAGCGTATGAGTTGCTGCAGCCGCTTGCCGACGTCGCGACGGATGACGCGCAGTTGCAGGCCATGATCGGCGCTGCAGCCGTGCGCAGTGGCGATCTCACGAGCGGCGCGAAGTACTTGGAGCGGGCATCCGCATTGCGCCCCGACGATCCGGATCTGCGAGCCCGGCTCGGCGCCGTCCGGGTGAGCATGGGGGACTTGGAGCGCGGCGTCGCCGACCTGGAGAGTGCCGTCGCCCAGGACCCGAAGCTGGATCGCGCCATGGTGTCCCTCGCCCTCACCCAGATGCGCGAAAAGCAGTACGACCAGGTCATCGATATCGCCAAGCGCCTGCATGAGAGCCATCCGGACAGCCCGACCGGCCGGACGATCGAGGGCATCGCCCTGGCGGCGAAAGGCGACATTGAGGGTGCAAAAACGGCTTTCCAGGCGGTCCTGGACGCGAAGCCTGGGACAGCCGATGCGATCATCAATCTTGCCGCCCTGGAACTGCGCTCGGGCAACGACGAGAAGGCCCTCCAGATCCTGACCGATGGCCTCGCCGCAAGCGGCGAGGATGTGCGCGTGCTGATGCGTCTCGCGCAGATCGAGTGGCGCATGGGCCGGCTGACCGATGCCGAGCGGCACCTGCGGAGCCTCCTCCTCCAGAAGCCTGACAACCTCGGCTCGAAACTGCTGCTTGCCGAAACCCTGGCCCGGCAGAACAAGCTGGACGAGGCATTGGACTTGGCCCGGCAGGTGATTCAGGTGGACCCCAAGAGTGCGCCGGCGCATGAGATCATCGGACGGGTCAACCTGTACCAGGGTAACGCCACGCAAGCGGTGGAGGCGTTCGAAGTGCTCGCCGAGGAGCGTGCGGAAACCGCCGAAGCCCATTTCCTGCTTGCCCAGGCCTACCTCCGCAGCCGCGATGCCAGTGTCGCCGAAAAGGTCGCAGCGTCACTCGATCGCGCGGTGGCACTGGACGGCAGTCATGTTCCCGCCCGCGTTCAACTCGCTGGCGTGCTGACGCAGCGCGGTGACCTCGACCGCGCCAAGGAGCTGGTCGCCGGACTGGAACGCGACGCGCCCGACATCGCCAGCGTGCACGAGGTGCGCGCCAACATCGCTCTCCGCGAGAACCGGGCGGCGGATGCGGTTGCAGCCTTGCAACAGGCGGCCAGCCTGCAACCGACGACCGGGTTGATCGTCCGCCTGGCCGAAACCCAACGGCTCACCGGCGACCCTGCCGCCTCCCGCGCAACGTTGGAGGATTGGCTGACCCGCAGTCCCGACGACACCCCCGCCCGGTTCGTGCTGGCCAACCTCGACATGCTCGAAGGCCGGCAGCAGAGCGCCCTGGACAACTACCAGGCGGTGGTCTCCCGGTCTCCGGACAATGTCGTCGCGCAGAACAATCTTGCCTGGCTGCTGCACGAACAGGGCCAGTCGCAGGCAGCGCGCGAACACGTCGAACGGGCCCTGGAGCTCGCCCCGGAGGATCCCCGCATCATGGACACGGCCGGTCTCGTCTACCTGAACCTTGGGGATCAGGACCGCGCGCTGCATTTCTTGTCCAACGCAGCCCGGTTGCAGCCGGACAACAGTGATATTCAGTTCCATCTCGCCAAGGTCTATGTGGCGCAGGGCAACGCGGACGAAGCCCGTGCCGTCCTGCGCCAAGTGCTGGCCAGGGGGGAGCCGTTCTCGGGGCGGGACGAGGCCAAGGCGCTGCTCGATCAACTGGGCGAGTGACGATCGCCCCCGAACCGGGGGCCGACACGGCCTCTGACGGCGGCGTGAGATGAGGAGGACAGGCAGGGTGAGACAGGACACCAACACGTCGGGAGCGGGAGCGACGGCCACGGCCGATCGTCAGTCAAGCGTCGTGGCGCCATCGCCGGTCCGACCTGCCCCCCCCGTGGGTGCGCTCCGAACGCTGGTTCTTGCCGTCCTGGCCATCTGTACGGCATTTGCTGTCGAGGCAGCGCCGGAGCGCGAACCTGTCGTGAACACGCCGGTGTACTTCCCGGGAACAAAGAGCTATTTCGAGCTGGTTGCCGCGGTCCCGGGCGACTGGGACCGGGGCCCATCGAGCGATCCGGTCATCCGCTGGGTGGCGGCCAACACCAAGGCCCAACAGCGCATGCACAAGGGCGTGCGGGGGCGTTTGGCCGTCGTCAAGGATCGCGCCGTTCACGACTTCCTGTTGCAGACGTTTCGACCTGACAACATCACCTGGATCGGTCTGCGGTACTGGTGCGGCGTCAATCGGACGCAATGGGTCACCGGCGAGTTCCACAACCGCGGATCCTTCTCCGCCTGGGACCATCTCTGGAATCGCGGGGGCACCTTCGATGTGACCACCCCCGTCCAAGCCTGCCATTCGGACCAACCCTACTGGCCCGTCCACTACTGGGGTGTCGGTCACGGTTTCCGCTGGAATGCCAACGGCCCGCTGAAGGCTGGCAGATACTACTTTGTCGAATACCCCACCGGGAAGGAGTGACCCGGCGGCTCGCGACGCCGACAAAACCCTTGATCCCGGCAAGGTGCGTCTTGTAGGCATAGGGCTCTGGTCCCCTTCGTCTAGAGGCCTAGGACACCGCCCTCTCACGGCGGCAACAGGGGTTCGAATCCCCTAGGGGACGCCATCGTTTCGGCCGCAACGGTGGCCAGGGCCGGTCATCGGGGGCGACGCCTCCGGGAGGGCGAGAGCGACCAGAGCGTGAAAACGATTTATCTTCTGCGACATGCGAAGTCATCGTGGAAGGATGCGACGGTCGCCGACTTTGATCGTCCGCTGGCAACGCGGGGGAAGCTCGCGGCCGAGGCGATCGCAGCATACATCAGCGCTCACGACATCCTGCCGGGCCAGATCCTGTGTTCGCCGTCGCGACGCACGCGGGACACGCTGCAGATCGTCGAGAGGGGCCTGGCCTCCGCCGTTCCGATCCGGTTCGAGAAGGCAATCTATCTGGCCGAGGCGGCGCTTCTGCTCCGCCGCCTGAAACGCCTCAGCGACTCGTTGTCCTCGGTGATGGTCGTCGGGCATAATCCCGGAACCGAGCACCTTGCGCGGATGTTGACCGGGGCGGGCGACGCGAAGGCGCGCGATCGGTTGGCGGAAAAGTACCCCACCGGCGCGCTCGCGGTGCTGTCAGCCGACCTGGACCACTGGGGCGAGCTGCAACCCGGCTGTGCCCGTCTGGAAGACTTCGTCTGGCCGAAGGACCTGAAGGGCGCCTGACACGCAGCGGTCAGCGAATCCGTTCGGCGACGACCTTCTGGTACAGGCCGCCGAAATAGAGCTTCTTGCGCCACGAAAATGCGTCGGGATCGGTGGCGAAATCGCGGATTTCGCGATCAATCAAACCGAAAGCAAACGGCTCGAGCCAGCGAAACACGCCGTACATGACGGGGCGCATCGGGTGGAACAGGCTCGGCTTGTGGTAGTCCACGAACACGACCTTGTGACCGGGGTCCACCCGGGCCAGCAGGGCGTCGACGACCGCGCGCTTATGGTCGTCGGGAATCTCGTGCAGAAGGAAAAAGCAGCAGACACCATCGTAGCGCCGATCGCCGGGGGCGGCAGCATCGGCAAGACGGACGCTGGCCTGCGGATAGTCGGCAAGCTTGCGGCGACAGTGTTCCACCTGCAACGGAGCGATGTCGATGACCTCGAGAGCCCCTTCCGGACCGACCGTGGTCGCCAGTTGGGCGGACAGATTACCATACACACTGGCCGCTTGCAGGATTCGCTGAC
>CAZBWP010000213.1:0-1890 GCA_964495295.1 uncultured Rhodospirillaceae bacterium
TGGACGTCGCCCGTACGGCGATCACCGCGCCGTTCGCCGGCATCGTCGAGGACGTGCCCGTCGAGATCGGCACCTACGTGCAGACCGGCGGCCCGGATGGCAGCAGCATCGTCGCCACGCTGGTCGACCTGGAGCCGCTGGTGGTCGTTGCGTCGGTCACCGAACGGGACGGCCCCGCGGTCAGCGCCGGGACGGTCGCCGACATCCGGCTGGTCACCGGCGAAACACTGACCGGCAGCGTCCGCTTCGTTGCCAGCGTCGCCAATCCGCAGACGCGCACCTTCGATGTGGAAATCGAGGCGCCGAACCCCGGCGGCCGGGTGCCGGAGGGCGTCACCGCGGAGGTCGTCCTGCATGCCGGCGAGGTCATCGCCCACCGCCTCTCGCCGGCCGTGCTCACCCTCAACGACGATGGCATGCTGGGCGTCAAGGCCGTCGGCGACGATGACCGGGTGGTCTTCCACCAGGTCGCCATCATCGACGACACGCCCGACGGCATCTGGCTCACCGGTTTGCCCGAAGCCGTCACCCTCATCGTCGTCGGCCAGGAGTTCGTGCGCGAGGGGCAGCGCGTGACGCCGGTGCCGGCGTCCGACCTCGCCACCGCAACCGGGGGGCCCCGGTGATGTCTCTGATCGACGCCGCCCTCGCCCGATCCCGCACCGTGCTGGCGGCGCTGTTGCTGGTCCTGGTGGCCGGCACCATCGCCTTCATCGAGATTCCGAAGGAGTCCGAGCCGGACATCAACATCCCGATCATCTATGTCTCGCTGTCCCTGGAAGGCATCTCCCCCGAGGACGCTGAGCGGCTGCTGCTCCGTCCGGTGGAGATCGAGCTGCGCAGCATCGAGGGCGTCAAGGAGATGCGCTCCAAGGGCTTCGAGGGCGGCGGCTACGTGCTGCTCGAGTTCGATGCCGGGTTCGACGCCGACAGCGCTTTGAACGACGTCCGCGACAAGGTCGACATCGCCAAGGCCAAGCTGCCCGACGAGGCGGACGAGCCGATGGTCAACGAGGTCAACTTCAGCCTGTTCCCGGTAATCGTCGTCGCGCTGTCCGGCGAGGTGCCGGAACGCACCCTGTTCCGCCTCGCCCGCGACCTGAAGGACCGGCTGGAGTCGATCCCGAGCGTGCTGAAGGTGGAGGTCGCCGGCGACCGCGAGGAGGTGGTCGACGTGCTGATCAATCCGGTCGCCACCGAAAGCTACGGGCTCGCGCCGGCCGATGCCTTCACCATCGTTCGCGACAGCAACCTGCTCGTCGCCGCCGGTGCCCAGGACACGGGCCAGGGCCGATTTTCGATCAAGGTGCCCGGACTGTTCGAGACGGCCAAAGACATCATGGACCTGCCGGTGAAGGTCGACGGCGACACCGTCGTCCGGCTGCGCGACATCGCCGAGGTTCGCCGGACGTTCAAGGACCCGGAGGGCTTTGCCCGCATCGACGGCCGACCGGCGCTGGCGCTGGAGGTGACCAAGCGGTCCGGCCAGAACCTCATCGCGACGGTGGAAGCGGTGCGAACCGTCGTCGCCGAAGAGCGCGCCGGCTGGCCGGACGGCCTGCGCGAGGCGGTGCAGGCCGCCTTCATCCAGGACAAGTCCGAAGACATCCGGACCATGCTGGGCGATCTGCAGAACTCCGTGGTGTTCGCCGTGCTGCTGGTGATGATCGTCGTCGTCGCCGCCCTCGGCGTGCGCTCGGCCGCGCTCGTCGGCATCGCCATCCCCGGCTCGTTCCTCGCCGGAATCCTGGTGCTGAGCGCGCTCGGGCTCACCATCAACATCGTCGTCCTGTTCTCGCTGATCCTGGCGGTCGGCATGCTGGTGGACGGCGCCATCGTCGTCACCGAGCTGGCCGACCGGAAGATGATCGAGGGCGAGCCGCCGAAGCG
>CAZBWP010000213.1:1990-4856 GCA_964495295.1 uncultured Rhodospirillaceae bacterium
AGCCGCCGAAGCGCGCCTACGCGCTGGCCGCCAAGCGCATGGCCTGGCCGATCATTGCCTCGACGGCGACGACCCTTGCCGCCTTTCTGCCGCTCCTGTTCTGGCCCGGCGTCGTCGGCGAGTTCATGAGGTTCCTGCCGATCACCCTGCTCGCCACGTTGTCGGCATCGCTGGTGATGGCGCTCGTTTTCGTGCCGACGCTCGGCGCCTACATCGGGCGACCCGGCACCGCCGATCCGGAGACCATGAAGAGCCTGGCCGGCGGCGATGCCGCGGACCTGACCAACGTCCGCGGCATGACCGCCCGCTACGTCCGCGTGCTGAATGCCGCCCTCGCTCACCCCGGCAAGATCCTGCTCGCCACCGTCGTGCTGCTCGTCGGCGTGCAGGTGACCTACGCCAACTTCGGCAAGGGTGTCGAGTTCTTCCCCGACGTCGAGCCGGAGATCGCCAAGCTGCAGGTGCGCGCCCGCGGCAACATGTCCTGGTTCGAGCGGGATGCGCTGATGCGCCAGGTCGAGGAGCGCATTCAGGACATGGAGGAATTCGCCACCGTCTACACGCGCACCGGCGTGCCCGAACGCAGCGAGGAGGCCGAGGACATCATCGGCACCATCACTCTCGAGTTCGTGTTCTGGGAGAACCGGCGCCCGGCCAGCGAGATCCTCGCCGACGTGAAGGCGCGCACCAATGACCTCGCCGGCATCTTCGTCGATCCGCGCAAGGAGGAAGCCGGCCCGCCCATCGGCAAGCCGGTGCAGCTCGAGCTGTCGTCGCGCTTTCCCGAGGCGCTCGCGCCGGCGGTCGCGGCGGTGCTCGCCGGCCTCGAGACCATCGACGGGCTCGAGAACATCGAGGACAGCCGGCCGCTGCCCGGCATCGACTGGCGCGTCGACATCGATCGCGCCCAGGCGGCCAAATATGGCATCAGCGTCGCGCTGCTCGGCAATGCCGTGCAGATGGTGACCACCGGCATGAAGGCCGGCGAATTCCGGCCCGACGATTCGGACGAGGAAATCGACATCCGGGTGCGCTATCCGCGCGACTTCCGCACCCTCGACATGCTGGAGGCGATCCGCATCAGCACCGACGCCGGGCCGGTGCCGATCGCCAACTTCGTGACGCTGCGCCCGGAGCCGCGCGTCAACTCCATCAGCCGCACCGACAGTCGGCGGGTGATGACGATCAAGGCCGACGTCGCCGAGGGCGTGCTGGCCGACGACGTGGTCAAGGAGATCCAGGCGTGGCTCAAGGGCGCCGGGCTCGATCCGCGCGTTTCGATCGCGTTCAAGGGCGAGGACGAGGAGCAGAAGCAGGCGCAGGCGTTCATCGTCAAGGCCTTCGGCGTCGCCATTTTCCTGATGGCGATCATCCTTGTGACCCAATTCAACAGCTTCTATTCCGCCGGGCTGATCCTGGCGGCGGTGGTGTTCTCGACCATCGGCGTCTTCATCGGCCTGCTGGTCACCGGCCAGCCGTTCGGCATCGTCATGGGCGGCATCGGCGTGATCGCCTTGGCCGGCATCGTCGTTAACAACAACATCGTGCTGATCGACACCTACGACCGCCTGTACGCAATAACGGGCGACGCCCGCGACGCGATCCTGAAGACGGGCGCGCAGCGCTTGCGGCCCGTGATGCTCACCACCATCACCACCATTCTCGGCCTCCTGCCCATGATGCTCGGCGTCAACATCGATTTCATCGCCCGCCACATCTCGGTGGGGGCGCCGGCGACCCAATGGTGGACGCAGCTCGCCACATCCATCGTCTTCGGCCTCGCGTTCTCGACCGTGCTGACGCTCATCGTCACGCCCGCGGCGCTGATGTGGAAGGCCAACCTCGCCGCCTGGCGCAACCGCCGCCGAGCCCTGCGCACCGCCCGAACCCCGGAGCCCCAGGTCACCCTGCCGAGAGCGGCGGAGTAGGTGACGGGAGGATCCGCCGATGACCGTAGCGCTCGCCTGTGAGGTGTTCGGCAGCGGGCCGCCGATGGTGGTGCTGCACGGGCTGTTCGGCTCGGCGCGCAACTGGCAGTCGATGGCCCGGCGGCTCGCCGACGACTACCGCGTGTTCACCGTCGATCTGCGCAATCACGGCGCTTCGCCGTGGGCGCCGACCATGACCTATGCCGAGATGGCCGACGACCTGGAAATGTTCTGCGCCTCCCGCGAGGCGGCGCCGGCGGTGCTGCTCGGCCACAGCGCCGGCGGCAAGGTCGCCATGACCTTCGCACTCCGCCATCCGGAGCTGGTCGAGGCGCTGATCGTCGTCGACATCGCGCCAGTCACCTACGCGCACTCCTTCGCCGCCGAACTCGCGGCGATGCAGGCGGTGGATTTCGCGACGGTGCGGCGGCGGGCGGAAGTGGAGGCGGCACTGGCCGAGCACCTGGACGACCGCTCGCTCTGCCGGTTTCTCGCGCAGAACGTCCGGAGCCGGGGCGGCCGCCTCGCCTGGAAGCCGAACCTGGACGCCATCGGCGCCGCCATGGCCGACCTGCTCGGCTTCCCCGATGCGGCCGACCTGGTCGGCTTTCCCGACCAGACCGACCGCAGCTATCCGGGCCGCGTGCTGTTCATTAGCGGCCAGCGCTCAAACTACATCGATCGGCCGCACCAAGACGCCATCTTCGCCCATTTCCCCCAGGCGGAGTTCGCGGTGGTTGCCGACGCCGGCCATCGCGTCCACGTGGATCAGTCCGACGCGTTCATCGCCCGGGTGACCGGCTTCCTCGACAGCGCCTACGCGTGAGCCGGCGCCCGAGCCGGCGCGTGAGCCTGTGTGTGAGGCGGCGCGTGACTGGCGCGTGCCCCGTCAGATGCCGCCGCCGGCCTCGATGACGCCGGTGCGCCGCCACACCCGT
>CAZBWP010000214.1:0-4842 GCA_964495295.1 uncultured Rhodospirillaceae bacterium
TCGTCGGGGGCGCCGAACATGCCGGCGATCATGGAGTGCGCCGCCATGCAGTAGGTGCACGCGTTGAAGCGGCTGACGGAGAGTTGCACGACCTGCCGCTCGACCGGGGACAGCGACGTCCCGTCGAACAGCGTTTGCAGGGCGATGTAGCCCTTCAGCAGGGCCGGCGATTCCGCCATCACCGCCCACAGGTTCGGCACGAACCCGTACCGCTTGAGCCCGCCGGCCAACGCATCGCGCGCAGCTTCGGGGGCGGACTCGATGGAATGCAGCTGATAGTTCATGGTCGTCCTCACTCATGGTCGGCTTGTGGGAAGGTCAACGGCGGCATGGCGGCCGCACCGGGAGTATGGCGACCCCGCCGACGCCCCCCAACCGCAAACCCGGCAGGCCGCGGCGTCGCGCGGTCACATCTGCGTCATGACGGCTGCGGCCCGGCGTCGACGCGGCCGGCAACGCGCCTCTTGCGTCGCTGCCCGGGCTGGGGTTCCATGCGGCGGAAACGCGGGGCAACCGAGGAGCAGAGGGTGATGGGCGCAATCATATCCTGGCTGGTTGTCGGCTTGGTCGCCGGCTGGCTCTCCGGGCAGATCATGAAGGGCAGCGGCTTTGGCCTCGTCGGCAATCTGGTTCTGGGCGTCATCGGCGCCGTCGTCGGCGGGGTGCTGTTCCGCCTTGTGGGCCTTGGGCCCACCAACCTCATCGGCTCGGTGATCGCGGCCACCGTCGGGGCGATCGTCTTCGTTGTCGTCGTCGGGCTGATCAAGCGCCGCTGATCGGTGCGGTTCGCCGGCCGGCCGCGACCTCGGCTGCGGCCGTCGCCGCCGCCGCCGGTCAGATGCCTGTCAGCAATCGATCGACGGTGCGCGTGAAGCGGCCTGCCATCAAGCGCATGAATTCGAGGCCGACCGAAGGCGTTTCGGCCACCAGGCGCAGGAAGACATCCTTGGGAAGGACAAGGGTTTGCAGGTCGGTCACCGCGACCACCGTTGCAGTCCGGGGGACATCGCAGAGGGCGGCGGTCTCGCCGATGACGTCGTCCGGACCGATCTCGGCGACCACGATCTGTCGATCCGGTCGGTCGATCAGGACGTGGGCTTGGCCGCGCAGAACCACGTAGACGGAGTCGCCGGCTTCGCCCTGCCGGAACAGGATTTCGCCAGCCTGGAACTCGACAAGGGCGCTGGCGAAGGCCAGCAGCTTCAGCCTCGAACGCTCGAGCGTGGCAAAGGCGGCAATACTCTGGAGATGCTCAAGTTCGTCGTCGACGGACACATCAATCCTCCCCAAGATCCCAGTGGACATCAGGCCACGCCCCGCGCGTCGCCGGCACCGGTGGGGAGTCTAGCAGAGATGGGGTGGGTCGTATGAACAGGATCGACGGGCTCGTGGCGCGACAGGCCGGACGCGGCCAAGCCCTCGGACGCGCCGGCAGATGGCTGCTGGCCGGGCTCCTGGTTGCCACCGTCAGCGTTGGTGGATCGCCCGCGGCCGGCGCTGCCGAGGTTGTGGGCACCGCGGCGCGGGTCTTCGTGTGGGCCTATTCAACGCCGCCCGGCGGCACCCGCAAGCCGCTGTTCGTGCGCGACTCCGTGGTCATGGGCGCGGTGCTGGAAACGGTGCGGGAAGGGGGACTGCACGTCCGCTTTCTCGACGATAGCGAGATCCGGCTCGGCCCCGAGTCGCGACTGACGATCGACACCTTCGTGTACGATCCCGCAGCCGGCCGGGAGAGCGCCTCCGTGCGCCTGGGCGTCGGCATCCTCCGCTTCGTCAGCGGACGCATGCGCAGTGACGGCGTTTCGATCGACTCGCCGGTCGCCGGTATCGGGTTGCGGGGGACCGACCTGGTCGTCGACGTCGCCGCCGACGGCACGACCTACGTTGCCGTCGATGTCGGGCGGGCGGTGGTCACGGCCCGCACCAGTGGTGCGTCGGAAACGGTCAGCACCGGGCAGGCGGTGGTCGTTTCGGCCGACGGCAGAACGGTCGTCCGCGCCGGCCCGCGGCTCCGGCCGCCGAGCCTCGGCTTCGCGCCGGGCCGGGGCTTCCCGAGCGGCGATGGCGGCGGCGGCGATGGCGGCGTCGGGAGCAGTGACTCGGATAGTTCGGGCAGCAGTGGCGGAGGAACCGGCGGCCAGGGCGGCACCGGCGGCCCAGACTGAGCCGGGCTCCCGCCGAGCCCCGCTCCGTGCACCGGTGCCGGGCGGGGCTGGCTCCCCCCGGCCGCTTGGACTAAGCTGCGGCGAGGCGAGCGCAGCGGAAGGGGCACCAGATGAGCGACCAGACCTATGACGTCATCGTCATCGGCGGCGGGCCGGGCGGCTACGTGGCGGCGATCCGCGCGGCCCAACTGGGCCTGAAGACGGTCTGCGTCGAGAAGCGGGGCGCGCTCGGCGGCACCTGCCTCAACGTCGGTTGCATTCCCTCGAAGGCGCTGTTGCAGTCGTCGCATCACTTCGAGGCCGCATCGCACCACCTCGCCGGCCACGGCGTCGCCGTCGACGGCGTTCGCCTCGATCTGGCGGCGATGCTGGCGCGCAAGGACAAGGTGGTCGGCGACCTGACCAAGGGCATCGAGTACCTGTTCAAGAAGAACAAGGTGGACTATCGGATCGGCACGGGCAGGCTGACCGCGGCGGACACGGTGGTTGTGACGCCCGTCGACGGCGGCGCCGACGAAACGCTCTCCGCCGAGAACGTGATCATCGCCACCGGTTCCGAAGTGGCGAGCCTGCCCGGCGTCGAGATCGACGAGGACCGGATCGTCAGTTCCACCGGCGCGCTCTCGCTGCCGGTGGTGCCGACGTCGATGGTCGTGGTCGGCGGCGGTTATATCGGCCTCGAGCTGGGCTCGGTGTGGCGCCGGCTCGGCGCCGAGGTGACCGTCGTCGAGTTCCTCGATCAGATCCTCGCCGGCATGGACGGCGAAGTCAGCCAGCACATGCAGCGGATCCTCGGCCGCCAGGGGCTCACGTTCAAGCTCGGCCACAAGGTGACCGCGGTCGAGCGCACCGACACGGGGGCGCGACTGACCATCGAGCCGGTCAAGGGCGGCGAGCCGGTGTCGCTGGAGACCGACGTGGTCCTTGTCTCCGTCGGCCGTCGCCCCTTCACCGAAGGGCTCGGCCTCGCGGCGGTGGGGGTCGACATGGACGACCGCGGCTTCATCCGTGTCGACGCGGACTGTCAGACCAATGTTCCCGGACTGTTCGCCATCGGCGACGTGATCGGCGGCAAGATGCTGGCGCACAAGGCCGAAGAGGAGGGGGTGGCGGTCGCCGAGCGGATCGCCGGTCACGCGGGTCATGTCAACTACGAGGCCATCCCCGGCGTCGTCTACACCTGGCCCGAGGTGGCGTCGTGCGGCCGCACGGAAGAGCAGCTCAAGGCCGACGGTGTCGACTACCGCGTCGGCACGTTCCCGTTCAGCGCCAACGCGCGGGCGCGCTGCATCGGTGACACCGACGGCTTCGTCAAGCTGCTGGCCGACGCCAAGACCGACCGCCTGCTCGGCGCCCACATCATCGGCGCCAACGCCGGCGACATCATTCAGGAAGTGGTGGTGGCCATGGAGTTCGGCGGCTCGGCCGAGGACGTGGCACGCTCCAGCCACGGCCATCCCGGGCTCAGCGAGGCGATCAAGGAAGCGGCGTTCGCCGTCGCCGGCCGGGCAATCCATATCTAGCCGCCCGAGACAGGGCCGGCGCGCCCGAGATCGAGGCCGCTCGCGTGTCCGCCGACGGACGCCTGATTGCCACCGTGTGCGCGGCGCACGTGTTGACCATGGTGGGCGCGTTCGCCTTTCCGGCGCTGCTGCCGGACTTCGCCGAGGCATGGCGCCTGAGCAACGCCGAGGCCGGCTGGATCGCCGGCATCTATTTCGGCGGCTACGCGATCGGTGTGCCGGTGCTGGTGGCGCTGACCGACCGCATCGACGCACGCCTCGTCTATGGCGGTGGCGCGCTACTCGCCGCAGCCGCGGCGTTCGGCTTTGCCGCGCTGGCCGAGGGCTTCTGGTCGGCGCTGCTGTTCCGCGCCCTGGCCGGACTCGGACTGGCCGCCACCTACATGCCGGGGCTGAAGATGCTGGTCGACCGCTATCGCGGACCACGGCAGTCGCGCGCCATCGCGCTCTACACGGCGAGTTTCAGTCTCGGCACCGCGCTGTCCTACCTGGCGACGGGCAGCATCGCCGACGCCTTCGGCTGGCCGGTCGCGTTCGTCGCCGCCGGCGTCGCGGCCCTCGCCGCCGCGGCGATCGCGATGACCTTGGGATCGGCGCCGCCGGAAGCCGCCGGCGAGCCAAGTAGGCTGCTCGATTTCCGTCCCGTGGTGGCCAACCGGCCGGCGCTCGGCTACGTGCTGGCGTATGGCGTCCACTGCTGGGAGCTGTTCACCCTGCGCTCATGGCTGGTGGCGCTGCTCGCCTTCGTCCTGGCGCGGCAGGGGGACCCGGCGGGCGCGTGGCTGTCGCCGACCATCGCGGCGACCCTGAGCGGCTTGGTCGCGATGGTTGCCAGCGTCGCCGGCAACGAGTTGTGCGTGCGCTACGGCCGGCGCCGGGTGATCCGCCTGGTGATGGTCGCGTCTGCCCTGATGGCCTGCGGCATCGGCTTCGCCACGGCGCTGCCGTACCCGTTCGTCGTCATCTTGGCGCTCGTCTACAGCGTGGCGGTGCAACTCGACTCGGCGGCGCTGACGGCCGGCGCGGTGATCGCCGCCCGGCCCGGGCGGCAGGGGGCGACCATGGCGCTGCATGCGCTGATCGGCTTCGCCTGCGGCTTCGTCGGTCCGTTGCTGCTCGGCTGGACCCTGGACGTCGCCGGCGGCGGCGACACG
>CAZBWP010000215.1:0-4814 GCA_964495295.1 uncultured Rhodospirillaceae bacterium
GTTCAACGTGTCGGACCCGATGGACTTGAGGCTGCCCGAGACGCCACTGACCGGCGAATAGGTCGGCAGGTTGGGATCGACTTCGACGGCGTGCGCATGGCCGCCGAGCGCCAACCCGACGGTGGCCGTCAGCGCGACGGCCTTGATCCTTGCAAACATGCTCCTCTCCTTCATTCCTCTTGAGCGGATGGACCGGACCGGACGGACCGGTCAACGGTCACAGTCTCCAGTCCGCGGATCCGGCAGACGAGGGACAAACGACATCTTGCCGACGTCCGAGGGCCGCCAGACCCAGGGTCACCCTGGCAGCCCGACGCTACCGTTTGATGACGCTAACGTGACGTATAAGTGACAATAGTCTGACACCTTGGTGACTTACCCAAACGAAGCGTCAGTTTTCGTTGTCACCCCGTTGCTGTTCAACCGGCGCGACAAGCCGTTCAGGCAACACGATAAACCGCAGGCGGCGGATGTGGGCGACGAGGACCCACGCGATGGCGCTGGCGAGGGTCGCCTTGAAGTCCTTGATGCTTCGCATCCCCTGCGGGCGGGCGAGACGGCGGCACCGCCGGAGCCAAGCGACGGTGCGCTCGACGACCCAGCGGCGCTTTCTCGTCACGGCGCCAGGGGTTCAGTGAGCCTTCTGGATCTCGTCTTTTAGCGCGGCAACCGTCGGCACGTGACCCGAGGCAACGATCCTGCCATCGATGAGTATGGCAGGCGTGATCATCACACCCAGCGGGGCGAACTGCCGGGGGTCACGCAAATGCTCTATCTCGGGCTGGATGCCGACTTCAGTGCAGGCCTCGCGAACATTCTGTTCGCTCTTCTGGCATTTGGCGCAACCCGGTCCTGCGATCTGGATTTTCATCAAGCATCTCCTTCTACAGTATGAAATTCCCGAATACCCACCCCATGAGGGTGCCTGTCACCATGATGGTCGGCACATAGACCAGTGCCTTGCGCGCCCCGAAGACCCGGGCGATCGCCAGCCAATTCGGCAGGCTGAGCCCAGGTCCGGTGAGCAGCAGCGCCAGCGCCGGCCCCTTGCCCATGCCCAGACCCATGAGTGTATCGACGAAGGGGGCTTCCGTCATCGTCGCGAAGTAGCTGACCGAACCGAGCAAGGTGGAGAGAAACGCGGCGGTGAGACTGTTGCCGCCGAGCCATTCCCGGACCCACTCTTCCGGCAGGACTTTGCCGATCACCCCGACGAGAAACACGCCCACAAGAAGCAGGGGAAAGATGATCCGCACGAACCATAAGGTCTCACGCAGCCACTGCAGGAACTGTTCGCGCTCCACGGTCCGCCAAGCGTACGCTGCGGTCACGAGCGTGAGTCCGGCCCAAACAGCGACTTTCTCCAAGTAGGTTCCCTGTTGGACCAAATA
The DNA here is from genome assembly GCA_964495295.1 of uncultured Rhodospirillaceae bacterium. Taxonomy (GTDB): domain Bacteria; phylum Pseudomonadota; class Alphaproteobacteria; order Rhodospirillales; family Defluviicoccaceae; genus CAZBWP01. The sequence continues at coordinate 1,392 of CAZBWP010000215.1, forward strand.
ATTCGGCATCAGCAACGTGAGCACGAGCAGCACAATCAGAATGATGCTTTTGCGGGCAATGACCGGCGCGTCCCTGTTCGCGCGTACCGGAGCGGGAGCAACGCGTTCTTCGTTGCGGAAAACGAGACTCATCACCCAGCCGACCACAAACGCCATCAGCAGCGCCGCGACGACGCGGGCCACCACCATGTCGGCGCCGAGAATGGTCCCCGTGTAGGTCAGGGCGAGGACGTTGGCGGCCGGCGCCACCCACAGCACGATGAAGGCGGCGCCGACGCCGGCACCTGCGTAGTAGAGGCCGCTCGCCACGGGAATCACCGTGCACGAGCACGCTGCGATCAGAAAGCTGGCGCCGCTTGCCAGCGGAAACGACCGCAATTTGCTCACTTGCTCGCCCAGCGCCATCAGGATCGCTTCTCGGCGAATGAACGTCACCATCGCGCCAGCAAGGAAGAAGGCCGGAACGAGACATGTGAGCACGTGCGTCGCAATATAATCCTGCAGCGCCAGCACGCCCGCCATCAACACGTCTGTCAGCAATGACTGGCTCCGCTCTTAGAATTGGCTGGTCCACGACGATCCATGCGACAGGATTGCCATTGCAGGTCGGGCGGCCACCTCCGGTGGTGGCCGTTCGCGCGCCACCTTTAGACGCGCGGCGATCGCCTTGAACTCAGTGCTGGCAACCACGGGCTCGGCGAGGTTTTCGATGACACCTTGCGCCCATCGCGGAAGCCCGGCGTGGATGCGGTAGTAGACGCGGTTGGCGACCCGGTGATCTTCGACCGCGTCACACGTCCGCAGCGCCGCCAGATGACGGGACATTTTCGGCTGCGAGACGTTCAGGGCGGCCGTCAACTCACAAACGCAGAGCGCACCTTCCTGACTGAGGAGAACCAAGGTGCGCAACCGGATGGGGTCGCTCAGCGCCTGGATCAAAGTCTGAGCATCGATCATCATGACCATGAATCATACGGCAAAACGTATATACGGTTGATCGTATAGTCGATCATGGCTGGAACCCGAAATGAACATGCGACGGTCGTCTTTTCCGCCGTGGTCCGCTCACCCTACCCCGCTTCCCGGTGAAGAACCCCGATTTTGACTGGGAGGCGCTAGGTGAGCGGCGATCGTTCATCGCGATGGGTGCAGAACGCCGCCGTTTCGCAAGGGAAAGTCGGGTGCAGGGACTTGCCTCACCCGCCTGCGGCAACGTTGGCGAGTGATACCCAATTGCAACAAATAATTGTTGCATTTTTTGACAGAAAATGAAAAATGGAATTGATGATGGGCTGGGGTAGTCTTCTCATCCACCGATAAAAGCGTAACCCGTGATCGCGGGTCACAGTGAGCAGGCAGGCAATGGGGGCGCCGGACCCGTCGGGCGGCCCAGGTTAAACAGTAACCAAAGTAAGTAATTAAAGCAACCAAAGCGTGCGACGTGTGCGCAGGCGCAATCGGATGCATGAATCCGAGACCGCTTCAGCGCACCATTTGGGAAACGTCACGTGCAGCGCCGACGCAGACTTGCGTTGTGCCGCCGCACGAGGAGGAAGTTGTGACTCCAGGTGCCCAACTCTGGCACAAGACGCCGGTCGGCCATGTGGCCGATCGCTGCCTCGCGGTTTGGGCGCCCCACGTCGCTTGCGAGGCCTGCGCCGTCGCTTGCCCACGGCATGCCATCAGCATTCGAGAGCGCCGCGTCGTTGCCGACGACCGATGTGTCGGTTGCGGACGGTGCGCCGTTGCCTGTCCCACCGGAGCCATTGAGACGGTGGGGCCGCCGATCGACATGGCCACCGAAGGCCGTGACGAGCCGATGACCACCGTCGGCCGTGCCGAACCGATATCCATCGACTGCCGCCGGGTCCCGGCCACCGCCGGGACGGTGCGCGTCGCCTGTCTCGGCGGTCTGACGCCGAGCGATTTGCTCGAAACCCTGTTGGCGGCGGGCGAGCGCCCCGTGCACCTGATCGATCGTGGCTGGTGCGCAGCCTGCCCCGTTGGCGGCGCCGAACACCCGGCGGGTCGCGCACTCGCCGAGGTCGCCCGGCTGCTGTCCGCGATGGGGGCGGCGGAACGCGCGCCCAAGCTGGTGTTCAGGCCGCTCACCGGCCGTCCCGCGCGGTCGGGGGTCGGTGACATGGAAGCCGTCGCCGCCCCCGCGCGTCGGGCGCTGCTGCGCTCCCTGGTCGCCGCCGCCACCGACGAGCCAACAGACGCAGACAGCGAGCCGCCGCGTCCGTTGTCCCAACGTTTGCCGATCGACCCCGTTGCCCGCCGGCGGACGGTGGCGGCCCTCGGCCGTCTCGCCGCGCGGCTCGATGTGCCGGTCGCACCGTCCGTCTACCCCGCGATCGGCATCGACGAGACGTGTTGCAACCACCGCGTCTGCGTCGCCGTTTGCCCGACCGCGGCGCTCGCCGTCGAGACCACCGCTGCAGCCGTTGCGCTCGTCTTCGATCCGGTTCGCTGCATCGCCTGCGGTGCCTGCGCCCACCATTGCCCCGAGCGGGCCGTCAGCCTCGCGCCGGAGGGGCTTGCCGGCCGGGACGACGGCCACCGACGGGTCGTGCGCCAGCATGCCCTGTGCGCCTGCGCCGACTGCGGCCAGCCGTTCGCCGGCGGTGGGGACGACTCGCTCTGCGTCCGGTGCCGCAAGACGCGGGCGTTCGCCGCCGCGGCCGCGGCCTTCCGCTTCGGCGGCGAAACGCCACCGGCCGATCACGACACGCGATGTCCATGACAGGAGAGACCTCGATGCAGGATGCAGCCCCGGCGCCGACCCGACGCGGATTTCTCAAGGCGACGAGCGCGCTGGGGGCGGCGGGCGCGATCGGCGTGGGTGGTCAAGCCCTGCATCGGCTGGTGACCCTGTCGCCCGCCAGCGCCGACAGTCCCGACGCCGTCACCAAGGTCGTCAAGAATATCTGCCACCAATGTCCCGCCCGCTGCGGCATCGACGTCCATGTAACGGACGGTCGCGTGCATGCCATCTACGGGTCGCTGGATCATCCCATCTCCAACGGCAAGCTTTGCCCCAAGGGCCACCTCGGCACCTACGTCCTCTACGACCCGGACCGCTTCAAGGGGCCGATGAAGCGAACCAATCCGAAAAAGGGTCGGAACGAGGATCCGGGCTTCGTGCCGATCACCTGGGACGAGGCGCTGGATATCATCGCCGGCCGCCTGCAGGGGCTGCGCGACCGGGGCGAGGCCCATCGCTTCGCGCTCCTCTACGGCCGCGGCTGGGGTGCCTCCTGTGCCGGCCTGCAAGGTCCGTTCGGCAAGCTCTACGGCTCTCCCAATATCGCCATCGGGCACGCCTCCATGTGCGCCGAGGGCAGCAAGCGCGCCAAGATGGCGGTCGACGGCAACGACTCCTACAACGCCTACGACTACCTCAACACCAACTACATCCTG
>CAZBWP010000216.1:0-4711 GCA_964495295.1 uncultured Rhodospirillaceae bacterium
GCCGGCAAGAAGCAGGACATTCAGGGCCGCTGCTCGCAGATCCGCGTGCAGATCGACGAGACGACCTCCGACTACGACCGCGAGAAGCTGCAGGAGCGGCTGGCCAAGCTGGCCGGCGGCGTCGCGGTGATCCGCGTCGGCGGCGGCAGCGAGACCGAGGTGAAGGAAAAGAAGGATCGGGTCGAGGATGCGATGCATGCGACCCGGGCGGCCGTCGAGGAAGGCATCGTCGCCGGTGGCGGCACCGCCCTGCTCTACGCGGCGAAGTCGCTGACCAACCTCACGCCCGTCAACGACGACCAGCGGATCGGCATCGATATCGTGAAGAAGGCGCTCGAAGCGCCGATTCGCCAGATCGTCGAGAACGCCGGCATCGACGGCGCAGTGGTCGTCGGCAAGCTGCTCGAGAGGAACGACATCAACTGGGGCTTCGACGCGCAGACCGAACAGTACGTCGAAATGTTCAAGGCCGGCATCATCGATCCGACCAAGGTCGTGCGGACCGCCCTGCAGGATGCGGCATCGGTCGCCAGCCTGCTCGTCACCACCGAGGCGATGGTCGCCGAGCGGCCGGAGCGGAAAGAGTCGGGCATGCCCGGCGGTGGCATGGGTGGCATGGGCGGCATGGGCGACATGGACTTCTAAGATCCGTTCGACCACCGCTTGCAAGCGTCTACGAGGGCCGCGCGCCACGCGCGGCCCTTTTCCTTTATGACGCCGTCGTGTGGCTCACCGCCCGCGCGAACCGGGCGCGGGCGGCGCGCTCGATGGCGGCGGCAGTCAGGCGATCGATGGACAGGCGATGGCGCAGCATCTCCAGAAGCCGCATCTCTTCCGGACTGACCCGCTCGTCGGCGGCCGCAACGTCGCAGGCGAGGACATAGGCCGTCTCCCGCAACCGTTCAGGCAGCGACGCATGGATCACCGCGAGCGCGCGCTCGAGCCCGGACTCGTCGTCGAGCATCTCCGCGCAACTCAACGCCGTTTCCGGCAGCAATTCCCGGTTGTAATCGCGAAAGACCGGCAGACCACTGATGATCTCGCCCATCTGCCGCAATTCCGCGTCGGTCATGTCGCGATCGGCGGCAGACACGAGAACCATGGTGTAGATCAAGGCGGCGTGGTGACTGATCATGGCGGTGGGTTCCTTTCGGCTCGAGCGCGGACGGCGCCCGGGTTAAAGACACCCCGCACCCGTCGCGTCAAGCGCCGCGACGGGACGGGACGGGACGGGCGTGTCGGCCGTTGCGTTCTCTGCCGGTTGGCCGAAGATTGGCCTGCGCAACCGTCGTCCGTGCCGTGCGACGCGGGTGCGGCGGCCGCGCAGGCCGCGGGCGACCGAAAACGCCACCGGTTTCGGAGCGTGACATGGCGATGTTTGGCAAGACACTGATGCTGTTCGGACTGCTGGTGTTCGGCCTGTCCGTCGCCTGGTGGTATCTTTACTTTGTCCAGTTTCACGGCGCCGACGTGAAGCAGGCCAGCGACTGCTTCTACTATTTTGAGCCAAGCTGTTTGCCCACGGCCGTCGAGGAACTGCTCTTGGCCTCCGATGTCCCGCCGTACTCACCCTATGCGTTCTGGGTGTCGGTGGTATTGTTCGGCCTCGGCGGCGTGCTCCTGGCCTTGAGCCCGTTCCGCCGGTGAACGGACGGCTCGGCTCACCCGGTCAGGAACGCACGGGTTTCGGCCACCGCCGTCGCCAGGCCGACGCGGCTCACGGTCACGTCGTCGGGAAACGCGCCGAGCAGCCGCGACGGCAGGCCCGGATCCAGCATGACGAACACGCCGCGATCGTCGCCGCGCCGGATCAAGCGCCCATAGGCCTGCTCCAGCCTGAGACGCGTCAGCATCTCGTCGTAACCACGCCCGCCGAACGCCGCGCGCCGCGCCCGATGCAGGATGGTCGGGCGCGGCCACGGCACCCGGTCGAAGACGATCAGCCGGAGTGAGCGGCCGGGCACGTCGATGCCGTCGCGCACGGCGTCGGTGCCGAGCAGGCAGGCATGCTCCTCGCTGCGGAAGACGTCGATCAGCGTGCCGGTGTCGAGCACGTCCACGTGCTGGGCGAGCAGCGGCACCCCGGCCGCGTCCAGCGGCCCGACGATGCGGGCGTAGACGGCGCGCAGCCGGTGGATCGCCGTGAACAGGCCGAGCGCGCCGCCGCCGGCGGCGAGGAACAGGGCCCGGTAGGCGGCGGCAACCTGGGCCGCATCGGTGCGGGCGACGTCGGTGACCACCAACACCCGCGTCTGCGCCCCATAATCGAACGGCGAGCGCAGCGCCGACAGGATCGGCGGCTCCCGGAGATGCACGCCGCCGGTGCGCGCCAGCGCCGCCGCCCAGTCGCGCTCGTCGTCACCCGTGGAATCGCAGAGCGTCGCCGAAGTGATCAGCATGCCGTGGGCGGTGCCGGCCAGGGTCTCCATGAGCGGCTGGGTCGGATCCAGCCAGTGACGGTGGAAACCGATGTCGATCTCGCTGCCATCGACGCGGTCGACGCCGAGCCAGTCGACGAAGGCGGCGTCGCCGTCGGCGGTGAGCGACGCCAGCATCGCCCGCCACGCCGCCACCGGCCGGATGGCGCGGCGATCGAGGCTGCGGACCAGGGCCTCGATACGCTGCCGGCTCGCCGTGTCCAGGTCCTCGGCATGCGCATCCAGATAGGCGGCAAGCGCGCGCGCCAGCGCACCGAGCGGCGCCGCCAGCCGCGCCAGCGCCTCGGCCAGCCGGTGACCGGCGTCGGCGAGGCCGGCGACCGGCGGCCTGAGATCGCATTCCAGGCTGTAGGGACCGCCGGCGTCGGCGTCGCGGGCGTGCACCTGATCGCGGACCAGCACGAGAAATGCCTCGGTCTCGCCCACCGGCATCGCGGAGGCGAGCCGCCGCCGCCACGCCGGCCCCGGCAGCGCCCGGGCGGCGACGAGGATGCGCTCCAGCGCCTCGGCCGCCGCGGCGTCACCCGCCACCAGTTCGCCCAGCCGCTGGCGCAGCCCCCGCCCGCGCGACCGGCCGCGATCCTCCGCGCCGAGCAGCCAGCGCCGCAGCTCCGCCGTCTCGCGGCCCGACAGATGCGCCGAGAACGCCGAATCGGCGGCGTCGAACAGGTGGTGGCCCTCGTCGAAGACGTACCGGGTGGGCAGCGACGGATCGTCGCCGCCGAGTGCCGCCTGGGTCATCACCAGCGCATGGTTGGCGACGACGATCTCGGCGCGGCGTGCCTTGCGCACCTGCCGCTCGATGAAGCATTTCCGGAAGTGGGCGCAGGCGGTGTAGATGCACTCGCCCCGCGTGTCGGTGAGATCCGTGGTCACCGCCTGGCCGAGCAGGTCGGCGAGCCAGCCCGGAAAATCGCCACCGACCATGTCGCCGTCGCGGGTCGCCGTCGCCCAGCGGGCGACCAGGCCGAGGGCGACCACCGCCGGCGACGTCGCCGGGAGCCGCGCCACGGCTTCCTCGAAGTTGAGCAGGCAGAAGATGTTTTCCCGGCCCTTGCGGACGACGACGCGGCGCAGCTTGTCGCGCAGGTCCGGATAGAGCCGGTCGAGTTCCTGGTCCAACTGGCGTTGCAGGTTGCGGGTATAGGTGCTGATCCACACCGCGCCCCGGTTCTTGCGCGCCCAGACGCCGGCCGGCGCCACGTAGCCGAGAGTCTTGCCGATGCCGGTGCCGGCCTCGGCGAGGACGACGCGCGGCGCCCCCGGCCGGTCGCGCGGCGCGAAGGCGCCGGCGGCATGGGAGGCGTAGCGCATCTGCGAGGGCCGCGGCTCGGCGTTGGGGCCGAGCAGCTGCACCAGCCGCGCCCGCGCCTCCACCGCCTCGACGGGCCAGGACAGCGGCGGTGGCGGCGGCGCCGTCTCCTGCCATTCCTGGAGGCGGGTCCAGACGCGCAGGCCGCCGGCGACATCCCGCGGCGCCGCTTCGCCACCGCCACCGAGCGCCGCCAGCACCGCCGCCCCCCAGCCCCAGCCGGCGCGTGTCATCGCCCAGGCCACGGCCAGCGCGTCCTCGCGGGGCGCGGCGCGCAAGTCGGCGAGCAGGGCGCGCGCCACGTCGCGCAGGCGGGCGGCTTCCTCCTCCAGGGTCGACGGCGGCGTCAGCAGCAGCGCCGTGGCGAGGCCGCGCACCGTCGGCAGGCAGAACCGCGCCGGCCGCACGAAGGCGAAGAGCTCCAGAACGTCGAGGGCCGGGAACGGCGCGATGCCGAGGCGGCGCGCCACCTGCTTGGCGTGACAGACGATCGGCGGCGGTCCGGCGTGGAGCCGCTCGGCCGCGGCGGCGAGGGTGAGCACCGAGACGGCGCCGTCGGCATCGCGCCAGACCGCGCCGCGCACCCCGGCGGCCAGGGTCGGTGCATCGGGCAGGCGGAGCGGTGGGGCGGCTGACAGGGAGAACGGCGGCATCGGCAAAGTATACCGGCGGCGGCGGCGGTCGTCGCCTCCGCGCTGCGTCTGCCGGCGACGCCGGCCGGCGGTGTGCCGCTTGTCCCCGCTTTCCCCGCTTCAACGGGCTCGCCAAAGCCGGCGGTTTCCGGCACAAGACGGATCCCCCCCGTTGACACCGGAGACACCATGATCGGTCGCAACACCGAAGCCGCCCAGAAGCTCACGTCCTACGCCGACCGCCTGGAGCGGTTGCAGGACGACATGGACGCCCTCAAGGAAGACCTGAAGCAGGTCAAGGCGGAAGCCAAGGCCGACGGCTTCAACAT
>CAZBWP010000217.1:0-4690 GCA_964495295.1 uncultured Rhodospirillaceae bacterium
TGGGACAGTCGCCGCCAGCAGTACTACCTGCACAACTTCTTGCCCGAACAACCGGACCTGAACTTTCACAATTCCGATGTCCAGGCGGCCGTCCTCGATGTTGCACGCTTCTGGCTGGACCGCGGTGTTGACGGTTTTCGCGTCGATGTTGCCAATTTCTTCTGTCACGATCCGGCACTGCGCGACAATCCGCCGCAGCCACATGCCAACCCGGTCAAGCCCTACTGGCTGCAGCGTCAGCTCTACAACCGGACGCGGCCCGAGACGCTCACGTTCGTTGCGCAGTTGCGAGCGCTCGTCGATACCTATCCTGGCGCCATGATGGTCGCCGAGATCGCCAGTGACGACCCCGTTCGCACGATGGCCGTCTATAGCGACGGCCCGGACCGCTACCACACGGCGTATAGCTTCGTCTACCTGCGGCAAGCCTCCGGCGCCGCTCACATTCGCACATCGGTCGAGATGGCGCTGGCTGCATCGGCCACGGCTTGGCCGTCGTGGGCTTTCAGCAATCATGACGTCGAGCGGGTGGTCAGTCGCTGGAATGATGGCGCGACCGACCCCGCCGCCTTGGCCAAGGTCCTGATTGCGGTGCTGACCTGCCTGCGTGGGACGGCTTTTCTCTACCAGGGAGAGGAACTCGGTCTGCCACAAGCCGATGTGCCTTTCGAACGGCTGTGCGATCCGGAGGGCATCCGGTTCTGGCCCGGCCACAAGGGGCGTGACGGTTGCCGCACGCCGCTTCCTTGGATCGCCGATGCTGCCAACGCTGGCTTCACGGCGGGCGATCCCTGGCTTCCCGTGCCGCCCGAGCATCGCTCGCTGGCCGTCGACCGCCAGGAGGCGGACCCACATTCGGTGCTCACCTTTACGCGCCGGTTTCTCGCTTGGCGCAAGGCCCAGCCGGCTTTGATCCGGGGGAACATTCAGTTTCTCGAGGCGAACGAGCCGGTGCTCGCTTTCAGCCGCCTGATGGGTGGCGACCGCCTGGTCTGCGTGTTCAATCTGAGCGTTGAGCCGGTCGCCATGGACCTGCCAGCCCTAGCTGGCTACATCCCGCTGGGGGGACACGGTCTCGCGGGAACGCTCGACGGCACGCGCGTAACGCTCCCACCGCACGGCGGCGTCTTCGCCCATTAGCCGGCCGATTCTGTGGTGGTGGGCTGCGAGTGGATGATCCAACCGCCTGAAACGGGAATCTCAGCGCGCGTTTCGGTGGTGCAGCCCCTCGATAAACACACGTAAATTGGGCGTTCCAAGGGCAAAATTTTTGATCCTCACGCCCAGTTCCCTTTTTGGGGTACGTTGACCGTTGAAATCGGTTGCCTCGCGCCCGGTTGTATGGTTGGTGATGATGTTAGCACGAGATGTTGTGAGCAGGGTCGCATTTGCTCCCCACATCGATGGTGTCCGCGTGGCCGGCTCGACGTTTCGTGTCGACACGTGTCTGCACGGCGCATCCGGGTCAGTCGTCGCCCGGCAACTTCGTTCACGTCACCCGCCCCCAGATCTGGCGAGATCCATGGCTGCTGAACCTCCTCATTCCCTCGCCCAATGTGACCGCATCGATTTGCAATCCTGGATCGATGCGATAGGCGTCGCCACGGTGATCGGTGACGTCCTGCCTGATGGCACCGTCCAGATCGTGGCTTCGAACGATCGCTTCACGGCGGAGGTGGGTGCGGCACCAGCCGGTTGTCATCCGGAGGACATCATCGATGGTCCAGCCGGGCTCGCCCTCGGCGACATGTTCCGGCGTTCTGTCGAGAGCGGCGGCAACGTCGAGGGCGAGGTCGAGATTTGGCAGGGCACCCGGCGCCAGCGCTGTCGAGTCACGATCCGCCCGACACGGGGTCGCGCCGCACGCGTTGCTCGAATCGTGGCCGTGGTTGTGGATCGCTCGGGGGACCAGATGGAGCTCGATCGTTGCCATCGTGCCCTGTCGGAAGTCCGTACAGCCGGCCGGGCCGTGCTGGATTATCTCGACATCGCGACGATACAGATCAGCGCCGACGGCGTGCTGCTGCACGCCAACCGCTGTGCCGCCGAATGGCTCGAGTGTGGGCCGAGGACGCTGATCGGCCGGCGCATCGAGGCGGTGCTCGGCGACGAAGCCGGCTCTGCTGCGGCCGCGCTGCTGGACGCGGCGATAACCTCGGGCAACTCACGCACCGCCGATGTGTCTCTAAACGGCAGGATGCTGCGGATGACCGTCGATCCGATTCGATCGACAGGCGGGGCGCTGGTTGCAGCATCGGTTGTCGCCCGCGATGTGACCGCCGAACGACACTCGGAACTGGCGGCCGCAGACCACTCTCGCCAACTCGCGCGCTGCCAACGCATCGCCAGTCTCGCGGAGTCGACAGCAACGATTGCTCATGAGATGGCGCAGCCCCTCGCCGCGGTGGTTGCCTATTGCCGCGGCGCTGCTGCCCGCTTCAAGAACCTGGGCGGCGGAGTTGATCACAGCGAACTCGCGGATGCCCTGTCAGCCGCATGTCACGAAGCTGAGCGGGCCGGCGCCATCCTGCGCTCCATCGAGGGCTTCGTTCGTCCGTCGCCCGGTCCTGACGTTGGCACCGACCTATGTGCCGCGATCTTGGAGGTGCGGGATCTCCTGCAGGTACACCTCGACCGCGCCAACATCACGCTGACCATCGATCTCCCCGATAGTCTGCCAGCCCTCGCCGCCGATCCTGTCGAAGTGGCACAGGTTCTTCACAACCTTCTTCGCAACGCAATAGATGCGCTGGACGGGCAACACGCCGCTCGCATTTCGATTAGCGCCCGGCGCGAACGGGACGCCGTCGTCGTTACGGTCGACGACACCGGCAGCGGTTTCCCGGAAGCTCTGGGCGACGACCTGTTTACCCCCTTCGCCACCACGAAGCCCGGCGGTCTGGGCATGGGCCTCGCGATCTGCCGCTCGATCGTCGAGCGTCATGGCGGCAAAATTGCCGCCGACGATGCCCCCGGCGGGGGGGCGCGCATTCGGTTCACCCTGCCACTGGAGGAGATCAGTCGTGTTGCATGAAGATCCGACGGTCTTCGTTGTCGATGACCAGGCTGTTATCCGAAAGTCGCTGTCGTTCTTGATGACTAGCGTCGAGTTGGCGGTCGAGGCCTTCGAAACGGGACGGGCGTTTCTCGCGGCCTGCGACCCCGATCGGCCTGGCTGCGTCCTGCTCGATCTCAACATGCCCGAGATGGACGGAATGGCGTTGCTGGAGCACCTGGCGCTACGGGGCGACAGCCGCCCGGTAATCGTCCTCACCGGTCACGGCGACGTGCCCTCGGCGGTCCGCGCCATGAAGGCTGGAGCCATCGACTACGTACTCAAGCCATTCCGCCCCGGCGAACTGGTGGAACGCGTGCGCCAGGCAATCAAGCTCGACAGCGAGTGGCGGCGCTGGCGCACCGATGCACGAGAAATCGCCGAGCGCATGCGCTCGCTCTCGCCACGCGAGCGCGAGGTCTTCGACATGGTGGTCGACGGCTGGTCGACCAAGGAGATCGCAGCAAGCCTCGGCCTTAGCCCAAAAACCGTGGAGATCCACCGTCACGGGCTGCTCCGCAAGATGCAGGCGCGGTCTGCGGTCGAACTGACAAAGATGGCTGCGGCGTGCCGCGGGGCGGGACCGAGCGTGCCCCTCGCCCAGCCATCGCACTTTACGACTTGAAACGGCGTCCGCTGCTGTGATTCGACCAGTTATTCGCCGCTAAAGGCGCGGCGATCGGCCGCCGACTTTGTAACCACAGGCGCCGCCGCTGCGGCGGGTGTAAGTTCGAACGCAAGCCAAAGGGCTGCGGTCAACAGCACCAAGCTACCCGCCTGATGGGCTGCCGCCAGCGGCAGTGGCACAACGAGCAGAAGCGTCGCGATGCCGAGCGACGCCTGGAAGAGCGCAGCCGCACCGGTGGCGTGCGCCGCCCACTGCGCGGCCCTTCCGGCTTGCGACGATAGAACGCGCAGCCAAAGGGCCAGGGCCACGGCCAAGGTCGTCAAAGCCAGGATCCGGTGGGTGAACTGCACCGTCGTCCGATCCTCGAAAAAGCTCATCCACCAAGGGGACTCTGCGAACAAGCCTTCCGGCAGCAGGGCACCGTCCATGAGCGGAAACGTGTTGTAGCCGTAACCGGCATCAAGCCCGGCCACGAACGCACCGGAGGTGGCGGTGACCAGTACAAGTGTGAGCAATGCGTAGCCATGGCGCCTTGGTGCATCGGGCGCGGCTGGTGCCGCGCGGGATCGCAGCAGGCCCATGGCCATCCAGACGAGAGCGGCGTAAATAGCCAGCGCCACGACGAAATGCGCAGCCAAGCGATACTGGCTAACATCGGGGTGGTCGACCAGTCCGCTTTTCACCATGTACCAGCCGAGTGCCCCCTGCAGGCCGCCAAGCACGAATAGTCCGACGAGCCTAGACATCATCGCCCGGTCGATCCAGCCGCGCGCCAGGAACACCAGGAAAGGCACCGCGAAGACCACCCCGATCAGGCGTCCCCACAGACGGTGGATATATTCCAGCCAGAAGATTCCTTGGAACTCCTCGAGCGTCATACCGGCGTTGATCTTTTGATACTCTGGAAACTGCCGGTAGGAGGCGAACGCCGCTTCCCACTCGGCGCTGCTCATGGGCGGGAGCCATCCGGTGACCGGGCGCCACTCGACCATGGACAGGCCGGATCC
>CAZBWP010000218.1:0-2115 GCA_964495295.1 uncultured Rhodospirillaceae bacterium
TGATCGAGAAGGCCAAGCGCCTGGTCGAGCACAAGAAGGACGTGGTGATCCTGCTGGATTCGATCACGCGTCTCGCGCGCGCCTACAACACGGTGGTGCCGTCATCGGGCAAGGTGTTGACGGGCGGCGTCGACGCCAACGCCCTGCAGCGCCCCAAGCGGTTCTTCGGCGCGGCCCGTAACATCGAGGAGGGCGGCTCCCTGACGATCATCTCGACGGCGCTGATCGACACCGGCTCGCGCATGGACGAAGTGATCTTCGAGGAGTTCAAGGGCACCGGCAACTGCGAGATCATCCTCGACCGCAAGCTCTCCGACAAGCGCACGTGGCCGAGCATCGACATCACCCGATCGGGCACCCGCAAGGAAGAGCTGCTGGTGGACCGGGCGACGCTGTCGAAGATGTGGGTGTTGCGGCGGGTGCTGATGCCCATGGGCGTCGCCGATGCCATGGACTTCCTGCTCGACAAGCTGCGTACGTCAAAGAACAACGCCGACTTCTTCGAGGCGATGAACGCCTGAGCCCCTGAACGCCTGAGGGGCGCCCGGACCAATCCCGATCAGGCGCCCTCATCACGCCGGCAGCAGCACGGTCGAGCCGGTCGTCTTCCGCGCCTCCAGATCGCGGTGAGCCTCGGCCGCATCGCGCAACGGATAGGTCTGGTTGATCTCGATGGGCACGATCCCGGTGGTCACCACCGAGAACAACTCCTCGGCCGCCGCCCGGTAGTCCTCGGCCTTGGCCGTGTAGGTCATCAAGCTCGGCCGCGTGAAGAACAGCGAGCCGCGGCTGGCCAGCATCGCCGGCTCGAACGCCGGAACGGGCCCGGACGCGTTGCCGAAGCTGACCATCATGCCGAGCGGCCGGAGGCAGTCCAGGGAGGCGACGAAGGTGTCCTTGCCGACGGAGTCGTAGACGACGGCGACGCCCTCCCCGCCGGTGAGCTCACGGACCCGTTTCGGCAGGTCCTCCCGGGTGTAGACGATCGGATGATCGCAGCCGTGGGCGCGGGCGAGTTCCGCCTTGGCGTCGCTGCCGACGGCGCCGATGACCGTAGCGCCGAGATGCTTCGCCCAGCGACAGACGATCAGGCCGACGCCGCCGGCGGCCGCGTGGATCAGGATCGCGTTGCCTGGCGTGACATGGAAGGTGCGGCGCAGCAGGTAGTGGGCGGTCAGGCCCTTCAGCATCATCGCCGCCGCCTGTTGATCGGTGACGTCGTCCGGCAGCCGGATCACCCGGTCGGCGGGCATGAGGCGGGCCTCCGCGTAGGCTCCGACCGGCAGGGAGGCGTAAGCGACGCGGTCGCCCGCTCGCAGGTCGGCAACGCCCGGCCCCACCGCCTCGACGACGCCTGCGGCCTCCAAGCCGAGCACGGCCGGCAACGCTGGCAGGGGATAGAGCCCGGAGCGGTGGTAGACATCGATGAAGTTGAGGCCGATCGCGGTCTGCCGCAACCGGATTTCCCCCGGTCCGGGGGCGCCGACGTCGACCTGGTCCCAGCGCATCACCTCGGGACCGCCGGGCGCGTGAATGCGGATGGCGTGGGTCATGCCGGGCTGCCGACCATCCTGGAGGCGGGTGGGGCCATGCAGAATGCCGGGGCGTGCCGCGCCTCCAGGGCGAGCAGGGCCGCCTTGGTGGCCACTCCGGCCCCGCCAGAATAACCGGTCAGTCTACCACCACCGCCGAGCACGCGGTGACACGGGATGATGACGGCGATGGGATTGCGACCGCACGCCCCGCCGACGGCGCGAGGCGATCCGCCGGCCCGGCCCGCAACGGCGGCGTATGTCTCGGTCGCGCCATAGGGAATGTCGGCCAGCGCATCCCAGACGGATCGCTGGAAGGCGGTCCCGGACGGCGCGAGCGGCAGGTCGAAACGGCCCAGGCGGCCCTCGACGTACGCCAGCAGTTGCGCCGCGGCCTCATGCAGCAGCCGCGTTTCGGGGATTCGGTCGGGGAGCGGGCCGGGGGTGACGGGTGCGGAAGCCCAGTGGACCGCGGTGATCGCGACGGCATCCGCGGTGATGGAGAGTGGTCCGAGCGGTGTGGTGACGAAGGCGTTTGGCATCATCAGCCTCGTGGTGTTGTGAGCAGGGCGGCGAGCGCGGC
>CAZBWP010000218.1:2215-4639 GCA_964495295.1 uncultured Rhodospirillaceae bacterium
TCGGCCGAGAGGAAATAGCCGCCATCGGACGCATCCACATAGTGGGCGTGAACCACCTCCGCCCAGGCTTCGGCGCGCGCGAGGCAGGCCGCATCACCGGAGGCTTCGAACAAGGCCAGTGCCGCGAGGATCATGTTGGCATAGTCATCGAGAACGGCCGGATGCTGGGCGGATCCGTTGCACCAGCTATGCCGCAAGCGGCCGGCGCTGTCCATCTGCGTGGTGACGAAGTCGAAACAGCGGCGTGCGGCGTCGCGCCAGGGGTCCTCGTCGAACACCACCGCGGCGTGAGCGAGAGCTTTGATCATCAGGCCATTCCAATCGGCCAGGACCTTGTCGTCACGCTGCGGCGGCACCCGGCGGGAGCGCGCCGTGGCCAGCGTGGCGAGGCTGCGGCGAAGGGTCGCTTCCTCGTCGTCGGAGCGCAGCCCCCGGTAGGCGCGGCGATTGAGGATCGTATGGTCTTCCCAGTTGCCACCGGGTGTCACGTCATAGACGGCCTTGAACAGCGGGGCGTCGGCGCCGAGCAGGCCATCGATCTCCGCCTCGGTCCACACATAGAACTTGCCTTCGACACCCTCGCTGTCGGCATCGAAAGCGCTGGCAAAGGCGAAGGTGCCGTTCGGGCCGTCCACACGAAGGTCGCGCAGCGCCCAGTCGATGGTCTCCCGAATCCGCCGTTCCCAGAGCGGGTTCTGGTCATGGCGCCAGAGCTCGGTGAGGAGATCGACGAGCAGGGCGTTGTCGTAGAGCATTTTCTCGAAATGCGGCACGAGCCAGATTTCATCGGTGGCATAACGGGCGAAGCCGCCGCCGACGTGATCGTAGATGCCGCCCTGACACAGCGCGGTGGCCGTCGTGGTCACGGCGTTGCCGAGCATCGGCGCACCGGTCCTGAGGAATGCCCGCCACAGGAAGCGGAAAAACACCGGCTGCGGAAACTTCGGTGCCCCGGCCGTCCCCCCCTCCAATGGATCGATGATGCGCATCGCCGTCGAGGCGACGCTGTCGACGATCGCCATGCTCAGGCCGCGCCCCGCCGGAGGGCTCGCCAGTTTGGCGAGGCCATCGCGGAGCGCCGAGACGTTGGTCGCGATCTTGTCCCTGTCCTCGCGGTAGGCGCGCGCGACGGCCTTCAGAACGTCGGGGAAGCCGGGACGTCCGTAGCGTGGCGTCGCGGGGAAATAGGTTCCGCCCCAGAAGGGATGCCCGTCCGGAGTGAGGAACATGGTCAACGGCCAGCCGCCTTGCTGACCCATCATCGCCAGGGCCGACTGATAAATGGTATCGACGTCCGGCCGCTCCTCGCGATCGACTTTGACGTTGACGAACAGATCGTTCATTACGTCGGCAATTTCTTGCGTTTCAAAGCTTTCATGGGCCATGACATGGCACCAGTGGCACGCGGCATAGCCGACGGACAGCAGGATCGGCTTGTCGTGGCGGCGTGCTTCATCGAGCACCGCCGCCCCCCAGGGTCGCCAATGCACGGGGTTGTCCCGGTGCTGGAGCAGGTAAGGGCTGGTCTCGCGCGCGAGGAGATTTTCTGTCATGGGGTCGGGATGTCCAACGACCAAAGGGAAGTGGGGCGCCCACGTTGCGTCGGCTGCCATCGCAGCTTAGGTTGGGCGTGGCGCGGCCCGGAACAACCCCGAAATCTCTCGGGCAGTCGAATGACGGATGGGTGGCCGAAGCGGATGAGACGAGGGAAAGCACGATGAAGATCCACATGGACGTGGAGTGCACGCCGGAAGAAGCGCGGACGTTGTTCGGCTTGCCGGATGTCAAGCCGATGCAAAAGGCGATGATGGATGACATCGAAGCGCGGATGAAGAAGGCGCTGAGCGCGATGGAACCCGAGGCCTTGCTGAAGACGTGGCTGCCGGCCAGCATGCAAGGCCTGGAACATTGGCAGAAGCTGGTCTGGGGAAGCGTGTCGCGCGCCATGTCGACGGGCCGGGGCAGCGAGACGGCAGGCGAAGAGGCTCCGGAGGAAAAATCTTGAGCCGAGATGCTGCCAGCGGCGAGCTGTTCTATGACTGCCATGTCTTCTGCTGCGTCAACGAACGTCCCGAAGGGCATCCGCGTGGATCCTGTTCGCGGCGGGGCTCGGTGCGGCTCCGCAACTACATGAAGGCCCGGGCGAAGGAGCTCGGGCTGGGACGCGTGCGTATCAACGCGTCCCAGTGTCTCGATCGTTGCGAGCTCGGGCCGACCATGGTGATCTACCCTGAGGGCGTCTGGTACCACTACGAGACGCGCGAGGACGTTGACGAGATCCTCGAACGCCACGTGGTTGGCGGCGAGCGTGTCGAGCGGCTCGCCCTCGCGATCAGCGACTGATCCAGCGATCGAGACGCGTGTCCGCGGATGATGCGCGATGACACGATCTTCGCCGTGGCGACGGGCCGGGGCCCGGCCGGC
>CAZBWP010000219.1:0-4636 GCA_964495295.1 uncultured Rhodospirillaceae bacterium
TGGCGGCGCCGGCGCCGACCGCCGCCTCGGTGAGGGCCACGTCGGGGGCATCGAGAACGATGAACAGGCTGGCCGCGAGCAGGCTGTAGATGCCCGACAACATCACCACGCCGATCAGATCGCGGAGAAACACCAAGCCGATCGCCGTCGCCGCCATGAACAGCAGCAGCAGATAGTCGACGATCTCTGCCATCAGCCCGCCTCCTCCGGGGGCGCCGCGGCCCTGTCCTCCGCGGGGGGACGCACGCCACTGGTATAGGCGGCGTGCGCCAGCGCGTGGGTGGCCACCGGCGACGTGAAGAACAGGAACATCAGGATCAGGATCAGCTTGACGGTGACGAGGCTGAGCCCCGCCTGCAGCATCAGCCCGACGAGAATCAGCAGGGTCGCGCCGGTGTCGGTGACCCCCGCCGCATGGCAGCGGGTATAGAACTCCGGCAGGCGCACCAGACCGATGCCGCCGGCAAGCAACAGCACCACGCCCGCGGCAATCGCCAGCCAGCTCAAGATATCGACAACGATCCCGATCACGGCTCGAGCCCTTCTTCCCGTTTCGGTCCGGCGCTTCCGAGGTCGCCGTACTTGAAGACCTTCAAGGCGGCGATCACGCCGATGAAGTTGATCAGGGCGTAAGCCAGGGCGACGTCCAGAAACTCCGGCCGGCCGGTGAGAAACCCGATCACCGCGATCATCAACACGGTCTTCGTGCCGAACACGTTCACCGCGAGGATGCGGTCATAGATCGTCGGCCCGAGAAAGGCGCGCGCCAGCGCCATCGCCATGGTCACGAGCAGGCCGGCGGCGGCGGCGGCGAACATCATCGCTCGCCTTCGGAAATGAAAGCACCGACCCGCCGCTCCATCTCGCCTTCCTCGAGGGAGGCCGCGCCCTCGCGGGTGAGCGAATGCACCACGAACATGTCGGGATCGACACAGATCGACACAGTGCCGGGCGTCAAGGTGATCGAGTTGGCATAGGTCACGCGGGCGAGATCGGAGTCCAGCCGCGTCGGCAGGTGCAGCAAGATCGGGCTGATCTCCGGGGTGCGACGGAGGATCCGGCGGGTCACGTCGACGTTGGCTTTGAGGATCTCGACGATCAGCCAGGGCCAGTACGTGAAAATCCCGGCGCTGAGGTGAACGGGATGCCCTTCCTGATCGAGCACGTTCATGCGCCGGGTGATCAGGATCACGATCACCACCGACACGACACCGAGGCCCAGGATCAAGGGGTTGTCATAGATGCCGGACAGCAGCAGCCACGTGATCGCCAGCACGAGGCCGAGAGAGAGTGCGTGCACCACGTCCAGGCTTCCTCCCGAAGCACCGTCTGTTTTTGTGCCGATGCGAAGGACCCCCCTCGCCCGCGACGCGATCCTATTGTGCACTTGCATCATTTTCCAGCGAAAACGCGTCCCCCGATGCCGGCCGTTTCGTTTCGGTGAGACCGTCACGGCGATGCACGCGACGCCGCGGCGCTCATGGCCCGAGGGCGACGGCGATCAGGCCGGCGACGACGACCAGGGCCGGACCAGCGACCCCCCACCGACGCAACAGCGCCTCGATCACCTCGTCGACAGCAACGCCGCGCGCCGCCGCTGCCGGACGGCCGAGGGATGCCGCGCCGGCGACCGCCGCCGGGAGCCTGCCGATGGCGCTGCGCACGCCGCGGATGCCGGCCTCGGCAACGACCACCAGATCCCCCGTCGGCACCATCACCGGCGGCCGCGACCAGCGCCGGCGGACCACCAGCGCCACCCCCACCGCGGCCAGCAGCGGCCACAGTCCCGCCCAGATGCTGGCCGGCGTCAGTACCGTCGCGGGCGAGCCACCGGCAAGCTCCGGGAACAGCATCCAGGGCACGGCGATCGCCGCCACCACCACCAGGCTCCAGGGAATGACCAGGCCGAGCGCCGGCCCGGCCGTGGGTGGCGGGGCTGTCCAGCCACGCCCGAGGACGACCAGAAAGCGCAGCATCAACAAGGCCGTTCCGATGGCCGACAGGGTCACCAGCGTGGCCGTGAGCCCGTCGCCGAGCGGCTCCTTGATCGCCAGCTTGGCGAGCGCGCCGCCGCTCAGCGGCAAGCCGGCGACCGCCAGGGCGATGCCGGCGGTCACCGCCATGACCGGGAGGAAGGCCCGGCGCCGGCTCGCCGCGACCACGCCCACGGCGAGGAACAAAGCCCCCTTCGCCAAGCCGTGGTGGGCGGCATACAAGGTGGCGGCGGCGATGCTGCCGCCCGCCGCGCCTCCGTCCTCGCCCGCGATCCGGCCCATCCCGTGCCCGAGCACGGCGACCACCAGCCCCAACTGGCTGAGGGTGGAGTAGGCGAGGATCGCCTTGGTCTTGTCCTGCAAGACACCGACCAGCACGCCGTAGTAGGCGGTGACAAGGCCGGCGATGACGAGCGCCGCCCCCCAGGGCCCGGCCGCGTCGCCCATGGGCAGGAGTCGGATGAACCCGATGATCCCGGCCTTGACGATGACGCCGCTGAGCACCGCGGATGCCGGTGTCGGCGCCTCGGGATGGGCGAGCGGCAGCCAGACGTGCAGCGGCACCAGTCCCGCCTTGACGCCGAGGCCGATGACCAGACCGGCGATGACGGGACCGCTGTCGGGCGACGCCGCGAGCGAGGCGCTGACGGCGGCGATCTGGGTGCTGTCCGCGCCCGTTGCCGCCAGCATCAGGGCGGCGAGCAGGGCCGTCTCGCCGATGATCGCCACGACGATGTAGACGCCGGCGGCGCGCCGTGCCGCGATTGTGCGGTCGTGGATCACCAGGCCGAAACCGGCCAGCGTCATCAGCGAGAACGACAGGTAGAAGGTCACCACGTCGGCGGCGACGAAGGTGCCGAGGGTGCCGGTCTGGGTCAGCAGCCAGAAGGTGGTGAACCCGCGCGCCCGCTGCGTCTCCGCCAGATACGTCCGGGCATAGGCGCCCGCCAGCAGCCACAGGCCCGCGCCGAAGCCGAGAAACACCGCCCCGATGGCGTCCAGCTCGAGGCTGAGTCCGAGCACCAGCGGCGGGATCTCCACCACCTCGCCCCGGGGAGCCAACAACGCCGCCGCAAGTCCGGGCACCGCAGCCCAGGGCAGCAACCTGAGCGGCCGCGCCAGCAGCGGCGCGACGAACGCCAGCGCCAGCGGCACGGCCAGCGCGAGCCAGACCAGAGCGGCGGCCGCTTCGGTCACGGACTGTACCTCCGCTCGACGATCAGCGTCGTCCAGCCGAGCGGGCTGAAGTCGAAGGCGGCGAACACGCCGGCGCCGACGGTGACGGCCGCCGTCACCACCGCCGGCGCGATCAGCCAGAACGGCCGTTCCTGCACCGGCGCGTGGTGGCCTGGCCCGGCGACGAACCAGGCGCGGTAGATGAACGGCAGGAAGTAGGCGGCGTTGAGCAGGCTGCTGCCGGCCAGCACCAGCACCACCCACGCGCTCCCCGACTGAACGCCGCCGACGCCCAGGTACCACTTGCTGATGAACCCGGCCATCGGCGGGATGCCGATCATCCCGAGCGCCGCCGCCGTCAGCGCCGCCACGGTCCACGGCATCCGCCGGCCGACGCCGTCCAGTTCGGCAATGGTGTGGATGTGCAGCCGCTCCGCCAGCGCGCCGGCGCAGAAGAACATGGTGATCTTCATCAGCCCCTGATGCACCAGGTGAACGAGCCCGCCGATGGTGGCGAACGGCCCGAACAGGCTGGCGCCGAGCGCGATGTAGGACACCTGACTGACGGTGGAGAAGGCGAGCCGGCGCTTGATGTCTGTCTGCTGGAGGGCGCGGACGGAGCCGTAGATGATCGTGAACGAGGCGGCGAGCGCCAGTGGCAGGTTGAGCCCCAGGTCGTGGACGAGGGCGATGCCATAGACATCATAGATCATGCGGACGATGCCGAAGGCCCCCGCCTTGACCACGGCAACCGCGTGCAGCAGCGCGCTCACCGGCGCCGGCGCCACCATGGCCGCCGGCAGCCAGGCGTGCAGCGGCACCAGCGCCGCCTTCACCCCGAGCCCGCCGATCAACAGGACGAAGATGATCCGAAGCGGATCCGGGTCCAGCCCGGCGAGGCGTCCGGGGATGGCGAACTCGATGGGCCCCGTCAGGCTCTCCAGCCAGACGATGCCAACCAGCAGCGCGGCGCTGCCGCCGAGCGTATAGGCGAGATAGCGTCGCCCGGCGGCCATCGACTTGGCGTTGCCGTAGTAGACCACCAGCGGCCACGTCGCGAGCGTCAGCAACTCGTAGAAGAGAAAGAAGGTGATCAGCGTTCCGGCCAGCGCGATGCCCGTGGTGGCGGCGACGCACAGGCTGAAGAAACCGAAGAAGCGGGACAGGTGGGGGCCGTCGCCGAGATAACTGATGGCGTAGAGCGTGGTCAGCAGCCAGAGAAACGCCGAGAGCGAGAGAAACAGCAGCGACAACGCGTCGACGCGCAGGATCAGATCGAGCCCCGGCAGCAGCGCGAAGCCCGTCTCGTACGTCGCGTCGCGCGCGACGCCCGCGAACATCACCACCACCGTGGCGACCTTGGCGAGGGCGCCGACGACGTTGACGGCGATCCGTGTCCGTTGCTGGCGTTCTTCGAGCAGGAAGTTGATCACCGCCGGGATCAGCGACGTGGACAACACCAGGAC
>CAZBWP010000220.1:0-4631 GCA_964495295.1 uncultured Rhodospirillaceae bacterium
CGATGTTGGTGCCGTTGATGCGCGCGGTGGCGCCGTCGTCGGAGCGCAGCCAGAGCCTGAGCTGGGTGTTGGCGGCCAGCGGTCGGCGCAGGGCAACGCTGACCGAGCCGCCGGTGCCGCGCAGCCGCAGGCCGGGCAGGCGATCGAGATACTTGCGCGAGAAGTCGCGCACCGCCTCGGCGCCGCCCGTCGCCGCGACCGACACCCCCTCGACGGGGTCGAACAGGGCGAGCAGTTCGCCCGGCGTCACCAGATAGCCGAGATCGGACGAGCCGGCGGCGCAGGCGCCGTGCAGCACCGCGTCGCGGACCATCCGTTCGCCGGCGTCGACGAGCGCCGCCACATCGCTGTCGAGCAGCGCCCTGCCCTCTTGGATCAGGACGCGTCGGTAGGTCTTTCCGCGCTTGCCGTCGGGCCTGTGCCCTCGCGAAAAATCGCCTTCCATCGTGTCCCCTTTCTTGCTCGTGTTAATTCCTGAGAACCATGCCGGTGCGCAGCCCCGCCGGCGTGTGCTCGGCCAGCCGCGCCTGGAGGCCGGCCAGCAACTCGCCGAGCCGGGCGCCATTGAATGCCCCCATCTCGCCGCCATCCGAGGCACCGGTGAGGATCCGCGCGTCGCCCTCCGGGTCGAGACGCAGGTAGGCCGGATCGCGGCGATCGCGGCTCAAGAACGGCGGCTGCACCGGGGCGCCGGTCACGGGATCGGTGCGCACGACGCGGTGTTTGCGCGGCGTCTCGCCGCCGGGAGCCAACAGGCTGTAGCGAATGCAGCCGCGGAAGCGCTCCCGCGCCATCACCTCGCCGGCGAGGATCGCGTCCGAGATGTCGACGGCGCGGAGCCGCATCTCGCCGAGGACGGTCGCCCGATCCATCACCAGGTCCGCCGCCGCTGCGGTCAGGGCCGGCAGGGCGAGCGAGCCGGCGTCGAGGATGCTGTCGGCGATGGTGATCTCGCCCGCCTCGGCCACGGTGACCGGCCCGAGCATGGAGCGGAGGATGGCGAGGCGCTCGGAGCCGGCGGCCTCGCGAAGCCGGGGCACCAGGGTCAGCCGGGCGTCAAGCACCGACAGGAAGGCAAGCTCCACCACCTGGGCCGGCGGCAGGACAAGATTGAACGGCACGGCCGCCGGCAGCAGCGCGAGCCCGCTCAGCTCCAGCGACTCGTAGGCCGCCGTGCCCGGCGTCGAGGCGGCGATCGCCAGCATCGGCCGCTCGCCCGCCGCCGCCTCGATCACCAGGCGGCGCAGCGCCGGCGCGGCCGGCCAGACCAGCGCCTCGGCGCCGTAGAAGCCGGAATCGACGATGCGAACGATCTCCGCCTCGGCGCTGTCAAGGGCGATCGCCGCCAGCGCCCCGGCCAGGGTGCGATGCAGCGGCAGGGCGAGGTGGTCCGGCGGCGTGCCGGAGCCCAGGTGCCCCGAGGCCGAGACGAGACGGGTCGGCGTTCGCGGCGGGCGATTGAGCAGGCGGTCCCGGTCCACCGGCAGGGCACCGATATCCAGGGTCGCGCCGACCTGGATGTCGACCGACACCGGTGGCGGCGGCGCGGCCGGCCCCGCCGGATGCGGCACCGGCGGCTCGGTGGACGCCATGGCGAACAGGCCGAAGCGCGGATCCATGTCGAGCCGCCCCGGCGGGGTCGGGTCCAGCACCTCGATCAAGGTCTCGTTCTGCCAGGGGCAAAGCCGCCGCCAGGCAACCCGGCGGCGGCGCATCGCGGCCGGCGCCAGCAGCGGCAGAGCGTCGCCGACGCTGCGCCGCATCAGCCGGTTGGTGCCCGCCTCCCAGGTGGACCCGTCGGCGCCCACCTGCAGCGCCATGGAGTGCGCGGCGAGCGGCGCCGGACCGCGCGGCCAGGCGGCGACGGCCGCGGCCGTGGCCGGCAACTCCGGCACGTGGATCAGCAGCGCGCCGCCGTCAAAAGCGGTGAACGCGATCTCGCCCGGCGTCAGCACGGCCCCCACCGTCTCGCATTCGAAGCGCAGCGCCAACGCCAGGTCGTTGCGGCCCTGGCCCAGGACCTCGGCGAGGACGGCGAGCCGCGCCGCCGCGTCGGCGGCGGGCGCGGCGGTCGCGTCGAGCGCTTCCCAGACCGCCGCGCGCGGGTCGGGGCCGCTCCACACCAGGCGCAGCATGGGTTCGAACGCCCGGACCTCGGCGAAGAAGGTCAGCGCGAAAACCAGCGCACACCGCTGGTCGGCCGGCAATTCCGAGCCGCCGCCGGTCGGCCGCAGCACCTCCAGACCGTGCACCGGGACGGGCGCCGCCGCGGGTGCGACCAGCGCCGGGGCGAAGGGTCGCCGGTCGGCGGTCTCGGCGGCCTCCGGCCAGACGGGCCCCACCGGCGGTGAGACCACGGCGCGCGCCGGCAAGCGGCGGTCTCCCGTCGACACATCGAGCGGCCGGTCGATGGTGCCGCTGTCGGCGTCGCCCGCCGCATGCAACGACCCGTCGGCGCCGACGTAGAACCAGCGCGCCCCGCTGACCCGCATGGCCGGAAGCCGCACATGCAGGGCGCCGCGGCGATAGCCGCTCGCCGCGAGCGCGGGATCCTCGGCGGCGCGCAGGGCGTTCCGCCCGGCCCCGGTGCCGGTCAGAGCGACCACGCATTCGCCCAGCAAGCGACTGACCGCCGGCGCCTGCGGGGTGACGCGAAGCATGGCCACGGGATCGGCGGGCAGGGCGCCGGCTCCGCCGGCGGTGGCGATCACGCCGGTCCGGTCGACGGTGATCCGCGCGCGGGTCACGGCGGCCGCGGCGTCGGGCATGCTGCCGGCGAGCGGCAGGGCCAGAAGTTCGATCTCCACCGGGCCGGAGGTGCGGCTGCCGTCGGTTTCGATCAGCGTGATGCTGACGGGATTGGTCAGCAGCGCGGGATCGGCCGGCAGCGGCCGCGCGCCACGGGCGACCCGGCCACTGCCGATCGCCGCCGCCGGCAGACCGGTCAGCCGCACGGTGAAGCGGCCGGCGTGACCGTGCCATGCGGCCGGCGCCTCGGCGAAAATGCCCTCCGGCACCCGGTCGGTGCCGGGCGTGTCGCCGACGCCCGTCGATCGCACCCGCAACGCCCGCCAGGTGTTGGCGGCATCGAAGGCGAAGCGCAGATCCGCCGCGCCGTCGGGCAGGCGGTGGCAGGCCGCCCGGTTGAGCGGATGCAGCCGGCTCAAGAACGCCCAGTGGATCATGTGCCGCGGGTGGGCGTGACCGGACCGCGCGGCGATGGGTCGCGGATCGACGGTGCGCGCCAGCGTTGCCAGCGGTCCCGAGGCACGGTCGGAAACCGCCGCGGGGCGCAGGTCCGGCGTCGAGCGGTCGAGGCGCAGCAGGTTCAGGTCCTGCGCCAGCATCACCGCCTTCCAGCCTTCCCGGGTCGCCACCTGCCGATCGATCAGCGCGTGCGCCATCTCCTGCAGCATCGAAGGCGTGCCCTTGCGGCGGCGGCGGGCCATGGCGGCGCGCAGGTCCCGCCGGTTCGCCTCGGCATCGCGGAACACCAGATCGAGGGCGATGCCGGCGGCCAGTTCGGCCAGCATGTCGTCGCCCGCGGAGTCGACGAACAGGTCGCCGTAGAACTCCTCGATGGACTGTCGGACGGCGGCGAGCGGCGCCGCCAACGCCTCGATGAATGCCTCCAGCTCCGCCGGCCGCGGCGGTTCGGCGGCCCGCGCGACTCGGTCCCGCCGCTTGTAGAACTCCGGCAGGTGCGCATAGAGCAGCGCCGCCGTCCGCGCCAGATGGTCGGGATCGTAGGGGTAGTGCGTCATGCCCCCGCCTCCGTCACGTCGGGAACGAGCTGCCCGGGCTCGATCACGTCGATCTCCAGATCCGCCGGCGTGAGCGTGAGCCACTGGCGATCGGTGGCATGCAGGATGTCGGCGACGTCGACCGCCGGCTTGATGGCGAAGCGCGTGGCCTCGACGCCGGTGACGCCCGGCAGGGCCAGGACCAGGGCATGGAGGGCCGACAGGGACTGTGGCTCGGAGAGCGCGCGCGCGGCGAAGGTGAAGCGGCCCGGCGGCGGCCCGCGGCCGATCAACGCGTCCTGGACGGTGAGCCGCACCGCACCGGCGAGCCACGCCACGTCGCGCTCGACCCGGAGCGCGACGACGACCGCCACCGCCTGGGGATCGAGCAGGACGAGCGGCACGCCGGTATCCCGCCGCGCATCGAGGAAGGCGCGCAAGGCGGCCTGATTGGCGATCGGCTGGCCCGCCGCATCGGCCGCCACGAGCTCGACCGCACCGCGCCCGAGCCAACGCGCGGTGGCGCGGGCGACCCCCGGAAACAGCAGCGCCAGGTCGGCATGGTCGGCGACCGAAACGGCGCGGTCGAAGATCCGGACGGGCCGCGTCGCCTGCCTGGCCACGTCCTCGTCGCCGACGGCATCGGCGCCGCCGCGGATCGGCAGCGGGTTCTCCACGCCATCGAGCAGGGGCGAGGACTTGCGGATGCGGCTGAGCCGCCCCGCCTCGATATCACCGATCGTGCCGAGGCCGACCCGATAGCTGGCGGCGACGTTGCGCTTGCCGGCGGGCAGCACGGCGCCGCGCCCTTCGCCGCCGAAGCGGACGCTGACGACACCCTCGGCGTCGGTTTCGGACGTGTAGGCCCGCGCTTCGGGCAGCGCCGCG
>CAZBWP010000221.1:0-4606 GCA_964495295.1 uncultured Rhodospirillaceae bacterium
TCCGGCCGCCGGTCGGCGAGCCAGGCGGCGAGGTCGCGCAGCTGCGCCGGGCCTTGCCCCGGTGTCTCGAAGAACGAATTCAGCGCCGGGAGCGGCGTCACCGGGCCGAGGCCGAGCAGCTCCGCCGTCTCCAGGCAGCGACACCACTGGCTCGACCACACGCCGTCGACGCTGACACCCCGCTCCCGGAACAGCCTGCCGAGCCGGCGGGCCTGTTCGCGGCCGGTCTCGTTCAGATTGCGCTGCGTCGAACAGTCGTCCAGGCGGAAGTCCGGCGGATCGCCGGTGCCGGGGGCCAGCGCGTGGCGCATCAGCGCGACCACACCGCCCTCGCGCAGCGCCTGCCACGCCGCCGCCGTGTCGGCCCGCGCCGCCGCGGGCGCCAGCAGCAGCGCCACCGCCAGTCCTGCGGCGGCAAGGGCCGCCTCCCACGTCTTCGCTCTCGCCATGAGTCCGCCGCCCCGATCCTGCCGCCCCGGGTCCGTTCGCCTGTCAGGTGCCGAGCACGCCGCGCAGCAGCAGGCCCACCACCGCCAAGACGGCGACGCTCGCCAGCCAGATGCCGACGAACCAGGCGATCCGGCGGGCGAGCGGCCGCTTCCCTGTTTCAGTCCCTGCGTCCGTCGCCATCAGTGATAGCCCTCGCCCGGCCGCACCTTGCCGCGGAACACCCAGTAGGCATAGGCGGTGTAGCCGAGGATCAGCGGCAGCAGCACGCCGGCGCCGACCAGCATGAAGCCGAGGCTGGCGTCGCCCGCCGCGGCATCCTCGATGCGCACGCTGCGCGGCACCACGTACGGAAACAGGCTGATGCCGAGGCCGATGTACGAGAGCACGAACAGGCCGAGCGCCAGCGGAAACGCCCGGTGCTCCCGCCGCCGGGTCAGCGCCCGATAGAGGCCGAAGGCACACGCGGCGACCAGGAGCGGCACCGGTGCCAGGAGAACGATGTTCGGCCAGGAGAACCAGCGGGCGGCGATGGCGGGGTCCAGCAGCGGCGTCCAGATGCTGACGCCGGCGATGGCGACGAGTACGGCGGCGGCGAGCGGCAGGGCCAAGCGGTACATGCGGTCCTGCAGTTCGCCTTCGGTCTTCCAGATCAGCCAGCACGCGCCGAGCAGCCCGTAGCCCGCGACCAGCGCCACCCCGGTCAGCACGCTGAACGGGGTGAGCCAGTCGAACCAGCCGCCGCCATAGGCCCGGCCGTCCACCTCGATGCCCTGGATGAAGGCGCCGAGGGCGATCCCCTGGCAGAACGCGGCGGCGATCGACCCGCCGGCGAAGCCCACGTCCCACCACCCCTTGTTGCGCTCCGACTTGAAGCGGAACTCGAAGGCGACGCCGCGGAAGACGAGGCCCAGCAGCATGGCGATCAGCGGCGCGTACAGGGCCGGCATGATGATCGCATAGGCCAGCGGGAAGGCGGCGAACAGGCCGCCGCCGCCGAGGATCAGCCAGGTCTCGTTGCCGTCCCAGACGGGGGCGACGGAGTTGGTCATCACGTCCCGGTGTCCGCCGCCGCGGACCAGCGGGAACAGGATCCCGACGCCCAGGTCGAAGCCGTCGAGGATCACATAGGCGAGGACGGCGAAGGCGATGAGGATCGCCCAGATGACGGCCAGGTCGGTCATCGCGCGCGTCCTCCCCTCAACCGCGCTTCAGCGCCGGCGCCGGCGTCAGCCCGGCCGAGCGGATCGGCCGGCTCGGCAGTCCGGGGGCGTCCACCGGCCCGGGCGTGCGCCCCATCAGCCGCAGCAGATAGAAAACGCCGACCCCGAAGACGAGGAAATAGACGATGATGAACGCCACCAGCGAGGCGCCCACGGCCGGCGCGGCGATCGGCGAGACGGAGTCCGCGGTCCGCAAGAGTCCGTAGACGGTGAACGGCTGGCGGCCGACTTCCGTGGTCACCCAGCCGGCGAGCACGGCGACGAGACCCGACGGCGCCATCACCAGGGCGATGCGATGGAACCAGCGGGCGTGATACAGCGATCGGCGCCAGCGCAGGATCAGGCCGGCGACGCCGACGGCTGCCATCAGCAGGCCGATCCCCACCATCAGCCGGAAGCTCCAGAAGACGATCGCCGCGTTCGGTCGGTCCTCCGGCGGCCAGTCCTTGAGGCCCCGCACCTCGCCGTCCAGGTCGTGCGTCAGGATCAGGCTGCCGAGCTTCGGGATCGACACCGCATAGCGCGTCTTTTCCGCCGCCATGTCGGGCAGGCCGAACAGGATCAGCGGCGCGCCGCGCTGGGTCTCGAAGTGCCCCTCCATGGCGGCGACCTTCGCCGGCTGGTGTTCCAGCGTGTTGAGGCCGTGCAGGTCGCCGGCGACAATCTGCAACGGCGCCACGGCGACGGCCATCCACATGGCCATGGAAAACATCGTCCGCGCCGTCTCATCCCAGCGGTCGCGCAGCAGGTGCAGGGCGGCGACCCCGCCGACGATGAACGCCGTCGTCAGGTAGGCAGCGAGCGTCATGTGCACGAGGCGATAGGGGAACGACGGATTGAAGACGATCGCCCACCAGTCTTCGGGCACGAACTGGCCGACGTCGTTGATCGCATAGCCGGCCGGCGTGTGCATCCAGCTGTTGACGGAGAGGATCCAGAAGGCGCTGAACAGGGTGCCGACGGCGACCATCAGGGTTGCGAAAAAGTGCAGCCCGCGCCCCACCCGGTTCATGCCGAACAGCATGACCCCGAGGAACCCGGCTTCCAGGAAAAACGCGCTGAGCACCTCATAGGCCATGAGCGGGCCGAGAATCGGTCCGGTCTTGTCGGAGAAGACGCTCCAGTTGGTGCCGAACTGGTAGGACATGACCAGGCCGGAGACCACGCCCATGCCGAACGACACGGCAAAAATCTTCATCCAGTATTTGAAGAGCCGCAGGTAGACGTCCCGTCCCGTCCACAGCCAAAGACCTTCGAGGACCGCGAGATAACTGGCGAGGCCGATGGTGAACGCCGGAAAGACGATGTGAAACGAGACGGTAAAGGCGAACTGAATGCGGGCGAGGGTGACGGCATCAAGGCCGAAGACGTCCATGCGATGATCGTCCTTCGTTTTCGAACCCCGGCCACCGTACTTCAGGTGTGACGGCCGGCCTGCGGTTTGTCGAAAGATGGGCGCATGGCAGCCATTCGCCCAACGCATCGTCTCCCGTCGAGGTGGCGCGCCCTCGGCTTCCGGCGTCGGCCGATTGACAGGGCGCGGGGCCGGCTCTACCTCTCTCGGGCGCCGCGCCGCCATCCGACGCGAACCGTTTTGCGCAACCTGTGTTCAACCCTCCTCGGAGCTTCGACATGCTCGGTGCGATCGCCAGGAAGCTCTTCGGCACCGCCAACCAACGGTATCTGAAAGGCCTCGGCAAAACCGCCCAGGCGATCAACGCCCTGGAACCGGCCCTCGAGGCCTTGTCGGACGACGAGTTGCGCGCCCGCACCGACTGGCTGCGCGGCCGGCTGGCCGACGGCGAGGAGCTGAACGACGTGTTGCCGGACGCCTTCGCCACGGTGCGCGAGGCGGCCAAGCGGACCCTCGGTCAGCGGCATTTCGACGTGCAGATGCTCGGCGGCATCGTTCTGCATCGCGGCCAGATCGCCGAAATGAAGACGGGCGAGGGCAAGACCCTGGTGGCGACGCTGGCCGTCTACCTCAACGCCCTCGACGGCAAGGGTGTCCACGTGGTCACCGTCAACGACTATCTGGCGCATCGCGACTCCGAGTGGATGGGCGCCATCTACCGGTTCCTCGGGCTGACCGTCGGCTGCATCGTCCATGGCCTCAATGATGCCGAGCGGCAGGCGGCCTATGCTTGCGACGTCACCTACGGCACCAACAACGAGTTCGGCTTCGACTATCTGCGCGACAACATGAAGTTCCGCCTGGAGGAGATGACCCAGCGGCCCTTCAACTTCGCCATCGTCGACGAGGTCGACTCGATCCTCATCGACGAGGCGCGCACGCCGCTGATCATTTCCGGCCCGGCCGAGGACTCCTCCGAGCTCTACCGGCGGATGAACCGGGTGATGCCGCTCTTGACCGCGGACGATTTCGAGAAGGACGAGAAGGCCCGCGCCGTCAGCTTCACCGAGAGCGGCATGGAGCGGATGGAAGAGCTGCTGCGCCAGGAGGGGTTGCTGAAGGAGGGGGCGCTCTACGATCTCGCCAACGTCTCCCTGGTGCATCACGGCAACCAGGCGCTCAGGGCGCACAAGCTGTTCACCCGCGACGTCGACTATATCGTCAAGGATGGCCGCGTCGTCATCATCGATGAGTTCACCGGCCGGATGATGGAGGGGCGGCGCTACTCCGAGGGCCTGCACCAGGCACTGGAAGCCAAGGAAGAGGTGTCGATCCAGCAGGAGAACCAGACACTCGCCTCGATCACCTTCCAGAACTACTTCCGGCTCTATCCCAAGCTCGCCGGCATGACCGGCACGGCGATGACCGAGGCCGGCGAGTTCGCCGAGATCTACAGTCTCGAGGTGGTCGACATCCCGACCAACCTGCCGTGCGTGCGCATCGACCACGACGACGAGGTCTATCGCTCGGTTGGCGAAAAGGACGCGGCGATCATCACGCTGATCGAGGACTGTCGGAGCCG
>CAZBWP010000222.1:0-4584 GCA_964495295.1 uncultured Rhodospirillaceae bacterium
GTGCGCCACCTCGGTCGGCGTTTCCGCGGTGACGCCGACGAAGCGGATCGGGATGCGGTAGTGTTTGGCGAGATCGGTCGCCGTGGTGATCGCTTTCTCGAGCTTTTCAATGTGTGCCAGATCTACAGGCACCATGATCTTGTTGTACATGCGATGCGCTCCTCCTCGTTCATCTGGATCGGCTGCGGGGGCGGCCGCTGACGCGGCCAACCGCTGCCGCGCCGATGGCGCAGCCCGGCTTCCGCCTTCCCCGTCGATCTGTCCGTTCAACCTGGTGTGATGCGGCCGAACGCTGAGTGGCGGTCGGCGCCGGTTCCGGGAACGGAGCGGCGCCAACACGTCAAGGCTAACCCGGTGCTCGCCGCGAAGTCAAATCGGCCACGGCGAGGCGCCCCTGGCAAGGCGCGGGAACAGCGCCGGTTGCGGCGGTGGCGAATGCGCGTGGGCGTGGTATCGTTCGCGCCATTCGGACCGGCCCGCTCCGGGTCGGTCTATCGCCCGCCGAAGGACGGATGTCGTGGATCTGCAACACGTCGAGCGGCTGAGCGCCGGGATGCGCGAACAGATCGGCAAGGTTGTCGTCGGTCAATCGGCGGCCGTCGACCTGTTGCTGCTCAGTCTGCTGTGCAGCGGCCACGTGCTGCTGGAGGGCGTGCCGGGCACCGCGAAGACGCTGCTGGCGCGAACCTTCGCCGCCTGCCTCGGCCTCGCCTTCAAGCGCATCCAGTTCACCCCCGACCTGATGCCAGGCGACGTCATCGGCACCAACCTGTTCAACTTCCAGACCAACCAGTTCGTGTTGACCAAGGGGCCCATCTTCACCGAACTGCTGCTCGCCGACGAGATCAACCGGACCCCGCCGAAGACCCAGGCGGCCTTGCTGCAGGCCATGCAGGAGGGCGCGGTGACCGTCGACAACGACAGCTACGACCTCGGTCCCGGCTTCATGGTCGTCGCCACCCAGAACCCGATCGAGCAGCAGGGCACCTATCCGCTGCCCGAGGCGCAACTGGACCGCTTCCTGTTCAAGGTCGTGGTCGACTACCCGGACCGCGATGCCGAACGCGCCATGGTGCATCGCCACGGTCACCGGACGAGCATGCCCGCGTTGGCGGAGTTCGGGGTCCAGGTCGTCTCCGGGCTGGCGGAGCTGACCGCCGCGCGCCGGGCGATCGGGGCGATCACCTTGAGCGAGCCCCTGGTCGACTACATCGTCGACCTGATCCGGGCGACGCGGGAGCATGCGGCGTTGCAGTTCGGCGCGTCGCCCCGCGCCGCCAACATGCTGGCGTCGGCCGCGCGCGCCCAAGCCGCCCTCGGCGGCCGCGACTACGTCATCCCCGATGACGTCAAGGCGCTGGCCGTGCCGCTGTTACGCCACCGCGTGGTGCTGGCGCCCGGTGCCGAGATCGAAGGGCTGAGCCCGGACCGGGTGATCGAGCAGACGGTCGACCAGGTTCCGGCTCCGCGCTGATGCGCCCGAGCTTCCGCACCGTCGCCGTGTTCGCCGCGGGCGTGCCGCTGACCGCCGCGGTCGTCCTGATCGACGAAGGGTTGTGGCCGTTCGGTGCCATCTACCCGCTCATGGCGCTGCTGCTGCTGGGCGTCGACGCGGCCCTGACGCTGCCGGCCAGTCGTCTCGCCATCCGGGTGATCGCGCCCGGCGTCCTGCACCTGGACGACCACCAGGAGCTGCTGATCGAAGCCGAGACGCCCGCCTGGCGCGGCCGCACGCGGCTGCGCCTGCTCTGCGACGTGGACGGCCCGCTCTCCCGCCCCACCGAACGGACCCTCGTGGTGCAGGCCGGGCGGACCGCCCGGCTCGCGCTGCCGCTGGTCGCCGAGCGGCGCGGCACCGCGGTCGTGCAACGCCTCTGGGTGCGCTGGCACGGGCCGCTGGCGCTGATCTGGCGGATCCGGAGCCAACCCATCGCCCAGGAGGTGCGCGTCGTCCCCAACATCCGCGCCGTGCGTCAGGCGGCGATCCAGTTCGCCAGCCGAGATGCCTTCCATGGCGTCAAGGTGGCGAGCCAACTGGGCGAAGGGACCGAATTCGACGCCCTGCGCGACTGGGTGCTGGGTCTCAACACCCGCGACATCGACTGGAAGCGTTCGGCCCGGCATCTGCGGTTGGTCTGCAAGGAGTTCCGGGCCGAGCGGAACCACAACATCGTGCTTGCCTTCGATACCGGACACCTGATGGGCGAGCCGCTGGGCGGCATCCCGCGGCTCGACCGCGCCATCAACGCCGGGCTGCTGCTCGTCTATCTGTCGCTGCAGAGTGGCGATCGCGTCGGCCTGTTCGCCCTCGACGACCGGGTCCGACTGTACCTGGAGCCGACGCCCGGCGTGCATGCGTTCGCGCGGGTGCAGCATGCCCTTGCGGGGCTCGCCTACGGCACGGCCGAAACCAATTTCACCCTCGGCCTCGCCCACCTGAACGCGCGGCTCAGGCGGCGGTCGCTGGTGGTGCTGTTCACCGAGTTCGTCGACACGGTGACGGCCTCGCTGATGGTCGACACGCTGGCCCATGTGGCGCGGCGGCACGTCGTCCTGTTCGTGACGCTGCAGGACCCGCTGTTGCGTGCCACCCTGGACGCGGCGCCGCGCGCCGTGGACGACATCGCCCGCGCGGTGGTCGCCGACAGCTTCATCCGCGACCGTTCGATCGTGCTGAACCGCCTGACACGGCTCGGCGTGCAGTGCCTGGACGCACCGGCCGACCGGCTCGGCGCCGACGTCATCAACCGCTACCTGAAGATCAAACGGCTGGAAATGATCTAGGATCGACCGCCGATGCCGCCGATCACCCTGAAGAGCACCAGCTTCCGCCAGGAGCGCGAGGCGACGTGGCGCGAACTGGAAGATCTGGTCGCCCGCGCCGAGCGGGGCGGGCCCCGGGTACTCAGCGCCGAGGAACTGATGCGCCTGCCGGTGCTCTACCGTGCCACCCTGTCGTCGCTGTCGGTGGCCCGCGGCATTTCCCTCGACCGCAACGTCGTCGACTACCTGGAGGCTTTGGCCGGGCGGGCCTACCTGATCGTCCACGGGCCGCGCACCCGGTTCCTCGCCGCGGTGCGGGACTTCCTTGCCGTCGGCTTTCCCGTGGCCGTGCGCGCGTGCCGCTATCACGTCGCCATCGCCGCCGCCGTCCTGCTGCTCGGCATCGTCGTCGGCTGGGTGGCCACGGCGCAGAACGAGGACCGCTTCTACGCCTTCGTCGGCGCCGAACTGAGCAAGGGGCGGGATCCGGCGGCGTCGCGCCAGGAGCTGGAGCGGGTGCTGTTTTCCGGGGCCGAGGCCGACGCCGACGCCCTGCACGCCTTCGCCACCTTCCTGTTCACCCACAACGCCCGCATCGGCATCCTGGCGTTCGCCCTCGGCTTCGCCCTCGGTCTGCCGACGCTGATCCTCATCGTCACCAACGGCTTGATGCTCGGTGCGTTCGCCGCGTTGCATGCCAACCGGGACCTGAGCCTTGAATTCTGGAGCTGGGTCCTGCCTCACGGGGTGACCGAGTTGCTCGCCGTCATCTTGTGCGGCGGCGCCGGATTGGTCCTGGCGGAGGCGGTGATCTTCCCCGGCCGGCAGACGCGGCTCCGGAACCTGGCGCGCCGCGGCCGCGTCGCCGGGCGGATCGTGCTCGGCGCCGTACTGCTGTTCTTCATCGCCGGACTGATCGAGGGGATCTTCCGCCAGACGGTGCAGGACATCACCCTGCGCTATGCCCTGGCGACGGCGACGGCGCTGCTGTGGGGCCTCTACTTCGTCTTCGGCGGCCGCGGAGGAGCGCCTCGGGACGACGAGGAGGTGCGCCGATGAACGCCACCGGCGCGCCCGAGGCCGCGGCGCGCGACCTGGTGACGCCGGAAGGCGTGCCGCTCCGCATTCGCCTCGCCGGCCGCGGCGACCGTGCGGGCGCCTTCCTCGTCGACATGCTGGCGATCGGCGCGGTGACGCTGGCGACGGGCCTGCTCGCGGTCTTCGGCCTGGCGTGGAGCATCGGCGACGCCTGGGCCGTATCGGTCCTGTTGCTCGCCACCTTCCTGATCCGCGTCTTCTACTTCACCGCCTTCGAGCTGCGCTGGCAGGGGCAGACGCCCGGCAAGCGGCTGTTCAAGCTGCGCGTCATCGATCGTCACGGCGGCACGCTGCGCGCCGACGCGGTGGTCGTCCGCAACTTCATGCGCGAGGTCGAGGTGTTCCTGCCGCTGACCCTGTTTTTCGCCGGCGGCGCACAGTCGCCGGAGGGGCTCTGGGCTTTCGTCGCGCTCGGCTGGGTCGGCATCCTGATGCTGATGCCGCTGTTCAACCACGAGCGACTCCGCGTCGGCGACATGGTCGCCGGCACCTGGGTGATCGAGGTGCCACGGCGCGTGCTGCTGCCGGACCTGGCGGCGGCGGGGGCTCCCCCGGCCGCGACGGCGGCGGCCGTGGCCACGCCGATCGCCTTCACCCGCGCCCAGCTCGACGTCTACGGCATCTACGAGTTGCAGACGCTGGAAGAGGTGCTGCGCGGCGACCAGCAACAGACCACCCGGCAGGACCGGGAAGAAATCGCCAACCGCATTTCCCGCAAGATCG
>CAZBWP010000223.1:0-4580 GCA_964495295.1 uncultured Rhodospirillaceae bacterium
CGCCATCCTGCTGGAGCAGAACGACGAATGGGCCGTCCAGCGAGCCCGCTACATGCGGCTGGAAACAACGCCCGAACCCGGCGATGATACCCTGATCACGCTGCCCGCTACCGCAGCCTGACCAATCCGGCTCAACCCGCCGGACACCAAGCTGCCCCCGCAGCTGCTACACCACCACGAGGGACACGATCAACAAAACCTCGCGTCTGCGCGAGACGCCGGCCCGTGCTCGCCCACGGCATTGGCAATTGTTGCACCTTTGCAATCATAGGAATGCGTTTTTGGCGGCGTTGCGCGCGCACGTTGACACCTGCCGACGTGTCCAGCACGCTTGGCAGACGGAAAGGAAGGCGGGACCTTGGATGGCCGCCGGTCTCTGCCCGCAATCGGAGACGGGGAAGCGCCCAAGAGAGCGGGGTGCGAACGTGTGCGGGCGATGGATGATCTGGTCCGTTTGATCTGGCGGATGCTGAGTGACGCGGGCACCGCCTGGAGCATCGGCGGTCCCGGCGTCGGCGCGGAGTTCCATCATCTGCGGCGTCAACCACCGCCGCGCGTCCACCGCACACCGTTCGGCGGCCGGGTGGTTACCAGACTTGGGGCGCTGTCCGTGGACCTGCCCTCGGAAGTCCACGTCATCGCCTATGAGCGCCCGGTGGAGGGATCGCTCTCCTGGATGCAGGCTGCCTGTTTCTGCCTGCCGGTCACCCGGGCCGGCATGCGGGCGGGCGCCGCACTCACCGAGATTGGCCCAGATGCCGACGCGCTGCGACCTTGGGATGCCGACGCAACCCTGTTCGACCTGGGATTCGGGGGGGCACACCTGGACATTTGCGTGCGAACCGGTGATCCGAGCCTTGTCTCGATTTTCCGCGCCGCGGCGGGCGAGACGGTGGCGATGGCCGATCATCCAGCGATCCGCGCCATCATGTCGCCACGCCTGCATCGCGTCTGCCGCAGCCGGCTCGCGCGCATCGAATCCTATCAGCACGGCGTCGCCGGGCGTGGTCGCCAACCATCATCGCGTGGGCCGCACGTTCGTCTCGCGTCCGCCGCAGATCCGGCCGAAGCGCCGCATCCCCCGCCGCCGGTTCCCACGGGCTGGGTTCCCGCCCTCACGGTCTATCCGGGCCATCCGCTCACCGAAGCTGACGGCGCGGCCCTTGTTTTCGACCGCATCCGTCACGCGGCGTTTCAGCGGCTCCTCAGCCGTTACGCCGTGCACGGCTACCTGGAAGAGAAAGCCCTGGTGGCCGCCGCCGTACACGCCGGGTTGCCGCCGGCGCGCTATCCGCGGCCAGAGACCGAGGCGGCCCGCTGCGCCGTCCGGGTGGCGTTGCGGCAGCTTCGATGCCTGAAGAACGATCCGGCGACCATCGACGCCTGGCTCGCGGTCTTCGATCCCCGTGCGTCCTCGGACCGCCCGGGCCACTGACTCCCGCTCATCGGCCGAGAGCAGAGGCAACGACACCGATGCGAGATTCCAGATCGCTGCAATCGGCGGCCACCCGCACCGTTGCCACGGGACCGCGCGCGACGAGCCCCTCGATCACGGTCTGGTAGTGCAACTGCAGCCACGGGTTGGCCGTGCGGATCCGGTCGTCCCGCAGCGGGACGCTCCCCCACGGCAGCACCACGATCACATCGTACAGCGCCGCCGCCGCATTCACCCGCGCCATCAGTGCATCGGTCGCCGCCCTGTCACAGCCGAAGCCGTAGAACAGCCAGAAGGCGCCGACGTCGAAGGCCGATCGGTCGCTGACGAAGCCGCCGGCGTGGTCGAGGGCGTGGCGGGTATCGGCGAGCATCTCGTCGAACAGTTCGATCAGCAGGGTCCGCAGACCGTCCCGGCCGAGGGCATGGACGTCCAGTCCAGCCTCAAGCCGCCGCCGCATGCCCTCCTCGACCACCGGCAGATCGAGCCGTCCGGCCAGCGCTTGCACCAGCGTCGTCTTGCCGACCCCGGCACTGCCGGTGATCGCGATCCGGGGGCGCCGCCCGGGAGCGCGGTTCGCCGCGACCTCGGCCCCGTCAGCGGCGCGCAACGCGGCGCGACACGCGGCCGACGCCGACGAGCCAGAGCAGGCCGAAGCCCAGCAAGCCGAGCGTCTGCGGGACGGGCACCGCCGTCGGCGTCAAGGACGCGAACGACGCCAGCAGAACCGGAGGCTCGGCGGAGTCCGCCCATGCCGCCGAGTCCGCCACCGGAGCCGCGAGCCTGGCGAACGCAAAATCCAGCGGACGGGCGTCGACGCCGGCAACCCGAAGTCCGGTGTTGGCCGCGAGGCTTGCGAAGCCGGAAAGGTCACCGGACATCCCCGTCCCGAGGTAGCTGATGATCAGTTCGACAATTTCACCCGGATCGACGCTGATCAGCAGGTCCTCGGTTGTGCCCAGCACGATGGGCTGGCCACGGGTTCCCTGGGCGATGCCGTTGCTGCTGTCGCCGTTGGCGCTGTCGGAGACGATCGAACTGTTGAACACCTCACCAAGGCCGGTCTGGGTGATGGTGATGTCGGAGGCCGCGGCCGCCGATGTTCCTTGACCGATGACCGAATGGAACAGGCTCGATCGCAACGTGACGTCGAAGGCCACGGCGTCGGGATCATCCGCATCTGCCGTGTTCTGCAAGGTCAGGACGAGTTGGATCGGCACCGTGAAGGCCGTGCTGGTCGCATCGGCGTCCGCGAAGACGAACTGGGCCTGGCCATTGGCGCCGGCGAACACGCCGTCGCCCACATGGGTCAGCGCCCCCGAAACGACGATGTCGGTGTCCGGCACGCCGGCGACCGGGACGACACTGTCCGAACCGCCGGACGTCACGCCGAGATTGGCATTGGCCCAGCTTCCCGGCTCCTGCAGCCAGGGGGAGACGGAGCCATCGCCGACGACAACGCTGCCGGCGATCGAAAGCCGGGTGTCGAACGACCCATCGTCGACCACCTCGCCGCCGCCACCGCCGTCACCACCTCCGCCCAGCCAGTTCTCCGGCTTGTACGCCCAGATGTCGCCGGTGGAACCGTCCGCCAAGCCAAGAAAGACGTCCTTTTCCTGGACATAGTTCCATTTGCCGAGAATGCCGCCGGCCATGGACCGCTGGACGGGGCTGTCGGACTCGACCGTGCCATCGGTCAGCAGGCGCATCACCCAGGCGTCGTTGACCGGATCGTCGGGGACATCCATGGCGTACAGGAACGTTGCGCCCTCGCTCGCCTGCACCTGCGGGCGCGCCTGTTTACTGCCCCAAAGGTAGAACGTGCCGGCGCGGTATTCCATTCCGAAGTAGCCGAGGTCCACCGTCATCGGGGCGCCGGTTTCGTCGACGGGCGTGATTTCGATGCCGCGGACCGGCTTGCCCGGCGTGACGGCGTTCAGGTCAAAAACTTCCAGGAGGGACGTGCTGACCGTCGACAAGCGCTTGGTCGTGACGAACAGGTTGTTGTCGGTGTCGACCGACGCGGTCCCCTCGAACGGCACCGAGCCACGCACCGGAAGGCCGATTTTGGTCCAGACGTCCTGCGATGGATCGCCCGGATCGCCGGGCTCGTAGCGCCACAGTGACCCCACGGACAGGAGGTACACGACGTCGCGGCCGTCCTCGACCAGGGCATGACTGCGGATGTTCCAGGTGAACGGCGGCTTGTCGAACGCGGCGGGGAGCGAGTCGCGGTTCTCCCACATGTTGCCGCCTTCCATGGTCGGATAGGCCGGCGAGACGACATGGGTGTTGTCGGCGCCGCCGACCTTGTCCGGGTCGGCCTTTGACGGATCCCAGAAGAAGGGGCCGGATGTCGGGTATCCGTTGGCGTCGAGCAGGCCATGTCCGCTCTTCCATGCGGCACCCCCGAAAGTGACGAAGCGATCCAGCACAGGCAGATAGACGTTGCCATCGTAGGTGTGGGACGACTGGGGCGTGTTCGGATGGTCGACCGTGACGGAATCCAGCCAGTTGCGGAACTTGTTCTGGATATCCCGCAAGGCGGACGGCATCGATGCCCGCCCCCACGCGCCGGACTCTGCATCCCACGTGTAGACTTCGTTGCCCGCGTAGTTGGCGTGGCCGCCCCCCCACAGGATCAACTGCGCCCGGGTGGAGTCCCATGCCAGGCTGCTCCACGCCCTGAGGATGCCTCCCGCCCGATATGGATAGGGAAGCAAGCTGTCGTCGGGCCAGATGCTGGCGTCGAACTGGTTGGTGCTCACCTTGAGCCAAGAATTCTCCGGCATCGATTCGAGCAGTTGATCGAATGTCGGGGTGATCGGCGCTGCCGCCGCAAGGCCCGGCGCACCCAGCACCGCGGCGACCCCGAACCAGAAATACGCGACCTGCCTCGCCAGCTTGCGAATCGTCCTCATCCCGCAGTCCCCTTCGTTGAACTCACATCACCAAGCGGGGGTTCCCCGCACGCGTTCCGGTGATGTTAACCAACCAGGATCAGACACTCAACCAAAATACGGCAAAATTAAAACTTATACGTGTATTATTCTGAGGGCGCGCCCGGCTGATCCGGGAATCGCCGGAACTGCTTGGCCAGCGCGAGGCCCTGGCGCTGGTAGGACGAGCCGATGCCGACGCCGTA